>JAHKAP010000045.1 GCA_018825985.1 Candidatus Omnitrophota bacterium | reverse complement strand
CTTATTATATTATATATTAAAGAAAACACTTGACAAAATATATAAATTATGTTCAAATAATATCCATTATGATTTTGCTTATAATTGCAAAAGTCCCAGATCGTTAAGGAAGAATAAATATGCAGAGATTAATGAGTATTGAGGAATTGGCGTCATATTTACAGCTCCAGAGGCAGACAATTTATAATTGGTTGAATCAGGGGAAGATATCCGGAATTAAGGTGGGGGGAGTCTGGAGATTTGATCGCCGGGATGTGGACGCCTGGTTAAAAAGCAGAAAGAGCGCGGTTAGGACAGGAGATACGGCTTAATGAATTCACATAGCATATATTTTGGGCCTAAGTCGGTTACAATAGTTGAATTAAAAGGGCGGAAAGTTGTTAACAGCGTGGATATTGCTTTGGATAAAATTCTTTATTCCGGGATCGAAGATAAGGTGCCCATGGAAGTTAAGATAGTCGCCATTATCAATAATGAATTGAGAAAAAACCGGTTTGAGATAAAAGAGGCGTCAGTGGTTATACCTGGCAATGACCTGATAACCCGGACGTTTGATCTGCCATCTTCTTTGAGCCAGCGGGAATTATCCGGAGCGATAAATTTCGAGGCAAGAAAATATATACCGTTTAAGATCGAAGAGCTGGTGACCGGTTTCCAATGGCGGCTGGATCTAAAAAGCAAGAAAATCCTGATTATATTTCTAGGCATAAAAACAGAGATTTTTGACAGGTACCTATATATTTTCAAACAGTTGAATATAAAGATCAACGTAATAGAATATTCCGCGTTCAGTATCCTGAGGCTTTTAAAATTATCAGGAAGCAGGATCAGGGGTATTACTGCGGTAGCCGACATTGACCTATCAGAAGCCGATGAGGGAAATTTTATAGTTTTAGATAATGGTTATCCATTATTCAGCAGGGATATCAATTTATCTGCGGGAATGGCTCAGGAGAGCGTTTCTTCGGAAGCGGAAAAAGGTTTAAACGACGCCGCGGATAAATTTAAGGCTGAGATGAGGATATCTCTGGATTTTTACCAGCGTAAATTTCCTTCCAAGCCGATCGAGAAGGTATATTTTATTTCTCCCGCGGATTGCCGCAGCCAGCTGGAGGCGTTTATAAAGGAAAAAGGGCTCGTAGCTGAATTCGTCGATTGCTCTAAATACGCGGGAAATTTCCGGGCTACCCTGGGTTATTTTAAGGCTTTCGGCGGGGCATTGTATAAACAGGTCAGATATGATTCTATAAAAATAGACCTTTTATCGGCCAGAGAGAAGACCTTGATGAATAAAGAAAAAAAAGGGATCTCGCAAGGTTTAGTACTGGCCGAATTATTATCTAACTTCCGGGTTGATCTTAAAGCAGTTATACTGGGCGTTTTGATCTGCGTGTCTGCATATGGGTTCAGGGTTTATCAGGAGCTCCCCTTAAAAAAAGATATAAATGATATTGTCAATATGCGGCCCAAATTCTCTACTACAGACGCTAATTTAAGCTATGATGAGCTGGTTAGTCTCTCGTCTAAATATCAAAATAAGACCAAGGAATTAAACAGCCTGATCAGAAGGGAGTCTTATATTACAGAACAGATCGACGCGCTCCCTAGGATTGTCCCGAATGGTATGTGGCTAAGGACATTTTCATTTACTCAGGACAAGCTCAATAACAGGGAGATTATCATAAAAGGGAGCGTTTATCTTGAGGATGGCGATAAAGAATTACAGCTGGTCAATAAATTCTTTGGCTTTTTAAAACAGAATTCTAAATTTGAAAGGTTTTCTAAGAATATGCATATTATTTCAGTTGGCCGCGTTCCCTGGGATAAAATATCGATAACAAGTTTTGAGATCGCTTGTCGGGACTATAAATAACAGGAGCTGTGATGCAGATAGAAACTATAAAGGAAAAATTTTTTGATATCCTGATTATCGGTTTAGCGTTAATTATAGCCAATAATATTTACAAGGCTCAAGGCAAGGTTATCGTATCTCTTAAGGAGCGTAAACAGATTGAGCTGAAAAGGCTGGATGTCTTAAAAGATGTCAATAGATCATATGAAAGGATAAACTCTATAAAAAGCTTTGTTAATAATAAGGATATTTCGTTGATAGTCAATTCTCTGACAGATATTGCTAAGGATTGCCATATCCAGATTGATTCCTTAAAACCCGGAAAGGATGAAGAAGCTTCCGGTTACGTCATTTATCCTTTTGAGTTATCCGTCAGCGCGGGTAGTTATCATAATTTGGGTAAATTTATCAGCCGCCTGGAGAGCTCTGCGGATTTCTATATAATCAGGAGCCTGGATTTTAGTTTTATAGCCGATTCCGCTATAGATAAAAACAGCTTGAAGGTAAATTTAGCAATAGCAACGGTATTAATCAAGGATTAGGCAGGGATAAAATGATATTAAATATATTGTTATGCCTGGTTTTAGTATTTATATCACTCGGGCCGGTTAAATTGTTTTCCGCTGAGGAGGCTGTTATGATAGAAGAGCCGGAATCCATAGGCTTAAGAAGGGTAGAATATAAGGCCGATGAATTAAAGGACCCCTTCCGCAACCCTTTTATCAGAGAATCGAATTTGAACCAGGATGGAGAAAGCGCGGCGCCAGCTTTTGATAATGCTATAAATTTTCCGGTTTTAAACGTGCAGGGCGTGATTTGGGGAGGGAATGTTCCGCTTGTAATCATAAATAATAAGGTTCTGAAAGTAGGAGATAGTATAGAAGATTGTCGTATCCTGGAGATCAGCAAAGAAGGGGTAAGCGTGTTTTATATAAATAATAGACGTATTCTTCCCCTGCCGGGTGCGCTAAAAGGAGGTACTAATGAATAGTTCGATTAAATTGTCAGTATTTGTTTTATTTACTTATTGCCTTCTGGTTGTTTCTTCGGTTTCGGCTGCGCAGGAGGGGATGCCTTTTATCAATCCCGCTCAGAGTGTATCTATGGATTTTCAGGACGCCAACTTAAAAGATATATTAAAGATTTTCTCTATTCAGTCCGGCTTGAGCTTTATCGCCTCTGATAACGTTAAGGACAAAAAGATCACTTTATACCTGGATAAGGTGGGCATTAAAGACGCCATGGACAAGCTTTTTATGGCCAATGGCCTGGCGTATACATTAGATAGCGACTCCCATATATTTATTGTTAAAGACCTGGGTATATCCGAAGTGGAAAAAATCACCAAGGTCTATTACCTAAAATATCATAGCGTCTCGAGTTCAACGATAATCAAAGAATCTAACGCTACTTCCGCGTCATCCTCGGGAAGTGCCGCGGCAGCCTCAGGTATAGTCAGCAGCATCAAGGCTGTTTTAAGCAAAGACGGGGTCATATCTGAAGAGCCCCGCAACAACTGTCTGATCGTCACGGATATACCTTCTGTTTTTACCGAGGTGGAGAAAATAATATCCTATTTGGATATATACCAGCCTCAGGTAATGCTGGAGGTCGAGATGCTGGATGTCAGTAAGGGGACTACTGATAAGATAGGTGTAGATTGGGGCAGCGCGGGTAGTTATTCAGTGAATATAGGTAGCGCGGCGCAAACAACCGCTTTTCCTTATAATTTTCTTTTTACTTCAAAGCTCGGCGATGTTACTAATGAGCTTACTAAGGGGAACATAACATTTCCTACCAGTCTTAATGTCGTATTAAATTTTCTGAGCACCCAGACAGATACAAAATATTTGGCCAGGCCTAGAATTCTGACGTTAAATAATGAGGTTGCCGAGATAAAGATCATTACCCAGGAAGTTGTAGGCGTGAAGAAGACCGTTGAGGGGACAGGCTCTGCTTCAACCAGCACCTATGAGGCTGAAAGGTACGAAACAGGGGTGTCTTTAAGGGTAACCCCCCAGGTCAACCTGGATACGAATGAGATCACTATGTTCGTCGTCCCCAGCGTTACTGAGGCCACCAAAAGCGTGGTTACCGGCTCCGGCGGGACGATCTATTATAACCCGGAGATCCGGACCTCAAGATCTTTAATAAGGGTTAAGGACGGAGAAACCATAGTGGTGGGAGGGTTAATAAAGAACAAGAGTTCTACTTCGAGCAATAAAATTCCAATACTGGGTAGCATACCTGTATTAGGGATGCTGTTTAGAAATAAGGACGTTGATCCTCAGCAAGAGAGAGAGCTCTTGGTATTTATAACTCCCAGGATTATTAAAGATAAAAGAGTTAATTCCGCTCAGGCAAAGAAGATAGTCATTCCCGCAAGGGAGCAGGGCGCTACTCCTTTGTCGCATCGGGAGACGAATATCGATATTGCTTTGAACAATCTGGATAAAAAGAAAAAATAAATGTATAAAGAAAGATATTTAAGATTAGGAGAAATCCTGATCAAAGAAAAGTTGATCACTGAATCTCAACTCGAGAAAGCGATTATGCTTCAGAAACAGGAAGGGGGAAGGCTGGGAGAAATTCTGGTCAGGATCGGTATGGTCAAAGAAGAGCAGTTGGTAACCGTGTTAGGCAAGCAGTTGGGTATCCCTTATTTTTCTCTGGGTACCGGTATGCTCAGGCCTGCTTCCGATCAATCCCTGGAAAAGTTAGTGGCAAATGATTTTGCTATGAAAAACCTGGTTTTACCTTTATCGCGTACTATGAATTCGCTGACCGTAGCCATGATTGATCCTTTGGACCTGATCCTGATAGATAATCTTAAAAAACTTACCGGTTGCGAAATAAACCCGGTTATTACCACCAGGGCTGATATTATAAAAGCAGTGGAAGAATTTTATGGCAAATCAGCTATGCTAAAGGATGCCGTGGACGCATCTTACGATGTTGAGTCTATAACTCCGGTTCCCGCAGACTACGCGGATGAAGAACTAAGCCTGGATAAACTTATTGCTAAAGCGGAAGAAGCCCCGGTAATAAAATTAGTTGATCTGATCATCCGGCAGGCTATTCACGAGCGGGCTTCGGATATTCATATTGAACCTTTTAAGGATAGGATGTCTTTAAGGTACCGGATTGACGGTAAGCTTCATGAAGTATCGCCTCCTGCCAATCATTTAATCCTGCCGATAATCTCCAGGATCAAGATACTGGCTAAATTAGATATTGCTGAAAAACGCCTGCCTCAGGACGGGGCTTTTTTAGTCAAGATGGAAAATAACGTGGTAGATTTAAGGATCTCTACCGTGCCCACTATTTATGGGGAGAAAATTGTTTTAAGGATTTTAAACAGGGGACAGGTGATCCTGGACCTAAACCAACTTGGTTTTGAGGCTAGCCAGCTGGAAATCATTCGTAAAATGATAACCGCTCCTTACGGCCTGGTCTTTGTAACAGGTCCTACCGGAAGCGGTAAAACCACTACACTCTACTCGATATTGAACGAGATAAAAAATCCCACCAAAAATATAATTACGATTGAGGATCCCGTTGAATATAAGTTAGATGGTATTAACCAGGTCCAGATTAAGCCTGATATAGGATTGACTTTTTCCAGCGCCTTACGTAGCTTCTTAAGGCAGGATCCGGATATAATGTTGGTGGGTGAAGTCAGGGACCTGGAGACTGCGGAAATTTGCGTCCGTTCGGCTTTAACGGGGCACCTGGTCCTAAGCACATTGCACACTAATAACGCCGCTTCGGCAATAAACCGGCTTACGGATATAGGGGTTGAATCCTACTTGATTACTCCGTCCTTATTGTGTGTGGTTGCCCAAAGATTAATTAGAAAACTTTGTTCTTTTTGCAAGGAGGCTTATGAACCCGCATCCGCGCAACTGGGTAATTTAAAGATAAAAGCTGATTTGATCTATCGGGCCAAGGGTTGTCCGAAGTGCAATAATATAGGCTATTCTGGAAGGACATGTATATCTGAGGTAATGAGGGTTGATACTGATATTCGCATGATGATTGCTGAAAAATCCTCCTATCAAAGGATCGAGGAAGCTGCCAGAAAAGCGGGTATGGTCAGCCTTAGGGATATAGCGGTAAAGAAGGTGGAAGACGGAATTACGTCAATAGAAGAGGCGCTTTCAGCAACTCTGGAATTGTAAAGGGAAGGGTATGACAAAATTCTTTTTTATCGCGAAAGATAGAGCTGGAATCAAGATCACTGGAGTTGAAGAGGCTAATTCTTCCGAAGAGACCGCAGCCAGGCTTCAGGCCAGGGGATTATTTGTGATCAGCATAAACTCCGAAAGTGAGCTTGCCGGTCCGCTCCTAAGCCGTAAGAAAAAATATGGCCATTCAAAAGTATCATCTGGAGACCTGGTTAATTTCTGCAGGCAGATGGCTACTCTTTTAGGCTCGGGGGTTACTATTTTAAGGTCTCTGGATATTATTTCAGAACAGGTCCAGAGTAGAAGATTGTACAAGGTCGCTAAAGAAATAAAAAAAGCGATGGAGGAGGGTTTAAGTTTTCATGAGGCCTTGGCAAAACATCCCAAGGTTTTTTCTGAATTATGGGTTAATCTGGTGGAAAGCGGCGAGGCGTCAGGAAGCCTTCCGGTTGTACTGGACCGCCTGGCAAAGTCTTTAGAGAGGGGTGCTGAATTTAAAAGGAAGATCCTCACCGCTCTTTTTTATCCCGGCATATTGATGGTTGTCGGCTTGGGAGCGCTCTTGTTTCTGACCATCAAGATTATTCCTACCTTTGCCGAGATTTTTAAAGGATTTAATCTGACTTTGCCGTTCATTACCCAGGTTCTTATGTATATTAGCGAAGCTGTACGCAAATATTTCATTATTGCGGTTGTAATTATCGTAATTTCCTTTGTTTTATTAAAAAAATATATTGCTACAGAACCCGGCCGGCGCCAATATGAGAAAATACTGTTTTTATTGCCGGTATTCGGTGATTTTTTTCGTGCGTTAATCGGGGAAAGGTTTTCATCAGAGATGAGCATATTGATTGAAAGCGGCGTACCGATTCTTTATTCCCTGGAGATAGCTGAACAGAGCGTTGGTTCGTTAATTGTCGCTGATTATATCCGTAAGATGAAGGATGATGTGCGCCAGGGAAAAACTTTGAGTCAACCTTTGGCTGACTGCGGATTTTTTGAGCCGATGGTGGTGCAGATGGTCAGTGTAGGGGAAGAGATAGGAGAACTGTCTCAGATGTTCAAGCGGATAAATAATTTCTACCAGGATTCGGTAGAGACTTTTTTGGCCCGTTTTACAGCTTTGTTTGAGCCGATAATGCTCATATTTATGGGTGGGATAATAGGAATTATGGTTCTGGGGATGTTCCTGCCAATATTCCAGATGAGTAAGATCGGAGGCAGTTAATATAATTATATGTTGACATAAGTCTGTGTTATAATATAATTAAATGGGATGAATATGGAGATGGAAAAGAAGAAAAACGGAGGTCATATGAAAAGAGGTTTTACGCTTCTAGAACTTATGATAGTGATTATTATCGTAGGTGTTCTAGCAACCTTAGGTATTACCCAGTATCAGACAGCTATTGAAAGAGCTAGGGGAGCTGAGGCTCGCCAAGTGATCAGTCAGTTGCGCAGTATG
>JAHKAP010000044.1 GCA_018825985.1 Candidatus Omnitrophota bacterium | reverse complement strand
CGCATATGGGTTATAGATTAAAAGGCAAAAGGCCTATTGAAGTATTACTAGATAAAACAACTTGTCCAAAAAGGTTAACTTATGATAAAATTGACACTCCTACCAATGTGGAAGTGTCAACGCATCTCCCAACGTGTACACCTGACAAGCCGCACACGCACGGCATTAGCACGAAGCGAGCGGCCCAGCGGAGCGCCAAGTGAGCCCGAGCCCAAGCGAGGGCGAACGGAGCACGGGCAATGTGGGAGCGCCGACAGGCGCGGGGCCTATTGATAAATTAGATCATGGTGCGCTAAAGACCGTTCGAACGTAACGGTAAACGCACCGAAAATTTTTACGGCAAAGAAAAATTCCCGGTTATGTTCATTAAAAATCTGAAAAGTTGTAATAAATTTGTCGCCGGAGACGGGTCAATCCTTAGGGAATTGCTTAATGCCAGGAAGGGAAAATTCTTTTTCAGGTATAGTTTAGCTCACGCCGTAGTAAAACATAAAAAGATAACTAAGCCTCATCGGCTAAAGACTTCAGAAGTCTATTATATATTAAATGGTATCGGCCGGATGCGTATTGATAAAGAGTCGAAAAAAGTCAATCCGGGCGATACTATTTATATTCCTCCGCGTTCCCTGCAATATATTGAGAATATCGGAAAATCCAATCTGGTTTTCCTATGCATTGTTGATCCTGCCTGGTGCTTACAAGATGAAGAGGTAATCGGGGATGGTTTATCCGCATGATTTTATTTTTCGGCTATATTGATCCAGGACCGGGATTCGTATTTTTACAAAATACTTCTTTTTTGTGGGTGGCCGTATTAGGCTTGTTAGGGAGTTTATTGCTGTTCGCTAAGCTGATCCGAAAGTTTTTTAATAAATTTTTTTTATTTTTTCTGGCATTGGTATTAATTTTGATTATCGGAGGGATTATCATGCCTAAAAGTAAACCAAAAAATAAAGTTATTATCCTTGGCATAGACGCAATGGATGCCGGGATAACCGAAAAACTCATGGATCAAGGCAGGCTGCCGAATTTCGCGGCCTTAAGAGATCAAGGGGCATATTCGCGCCTTGCTACTCCTATGCCTACTGAAACAGTTGTTTCTTGGGCAAGTTTTGCCACCGGATTAAATCCTGGCGGCCATGGGATATTTGATTTTATCATGCGAAACCCAACAGATTACTCTCTTTACCTGAGTTTGAATGAAATTTATTATTTAAACGGTGAGGTTAAAATAAAGCTGAGGCGTAAGGGAGATGCTTTCTGGAATATACTTTCCAAAAATAAAATACCCAATTGTATTTATTTTTGTCCCAATACCTTTCCACCCGAGAAAATTTTAGGAAATATGCTTTCAGGTATGGGTGTCCCGGATATTTCCGGGACAATGGGTAAATTTGCTTTTTATACCACCCGGGATTTATCAAAAGAAGACCGGGATAGCCGGGGAAGGGTTATTAATATCCGGGCGGTAAAGGACGAAATTTTAACCGAGATTTACGGGCCTAAGGTTATATCAGGGAAAGTAGCTAAAGAAAGCAGCGTGCCTTTAAAAATCAAATTAAATCCCGCTAAAAATGGCATCTTGCTTGAATTTCAGGGAAAAAGGATTCTACTTAAACCGGGGAAGTGGAGCGGTTGGCAGGGAATATCTTTCAACATAGGGGTTTTTAAAAAAGCCAAGGGCATCCTGAGACTTTACCTTAAATCAATAAGTCCGGAATTTGAGCTTTATGTAAGCCCGGTTAATTTTGACCCCCGCGATCCTCTTTTCCCAATTTCCTACCCCCGGGATTACTCAAGAAAACTGGCTGAAAACATTGGCTTATATTATACCCAGGGCATGCCTTATGATACCTGGGCTCTAACCGAAGGCAGACTGGATGAAGGGACATTTCTTGAGCTTACCGATGAGATATTTATGGAAAACGAGAGAATATTAAAAGAGGCTTTAAATAAATTTAACAGCGGGGTATTATTTTATTATTTTGAGACCGTGGATATAATCCAACATATGTTTTGGCGTTATCTGGATTCAAGGCACCCGCTTTATGAAGATAACCCCACGTATAAAGATACTGTATTTAAATACTACCAGAAGTTGGATAGCATTTTAGGAGAGATTTTGAAGTCGGTAGATAATGATACTATCCTGATCGTATTATCAGACCATGGATTTGGTTCTTTTCGCAGAAGCGTTAACCTTAATCAGTGGCTTATGGAGAATGGTTATCTTAAACTAAAAGATAATAGGAAAGAAGGCCAAGAGTTTTTTGAAGGCGTGGATTGGCCCAAGACAAAGGCTTATGCCCTGGGATTTGGGGGTGTATATATAAACAGGATTGGAAGGGAGGGTCAGGGTATTGTGGGAATAAAAGAAACCGATGATTTAAAGCGCGAGATCGCGGCTGCTTTGAATGATCTTATAGATACCCGGACAAATGAAAAGGTAATAAATAGCGTATATTTTCAGGAAGATATTTTTAAAGGTCCTTATTTAAAAGAATCCCCGGATTTATTCGTGGGTTTTAAGAATGGTTTCCGGGCTTCCTGGCAGACGGCATTGGGAGCAGTTCCCGGAACTTTGTTTGAGGATAATAAGAGAAAATGGAGCGGAGATCATTTGATCGACGCAAAATTAGTCCCCGGAGTTATATTCCTGAATAAGAAAATAGAATTGGAAAATCCGTCAATCATTGATATCGCTCCTACTTTATTGGATTTATTTGATATCGCTAAGCCAGCTGATATGGAAGGCAGATCCTTGTTCAGGCGTAAAACATTTTAGAATAAATTTTTTATCCCGGAAAACAAGGATATTCTTATGCTATATTGATGAGAAAAAGAACAACTTTCTTTATAATTATTATTTTTCTGCTTTTCGGCTCTATTGCTGTTATTTTATCTATTCTTTATGTCCGGCCAAAGCAATCCTTAGTTAAGCCGAATATACTCTTAGTCACCGTTTGTTCCTTAAGGCAGGATCATTTGGGCTGTTATGGCTATTCCCGCGATACCAGCCCGAACATGGATAATTTCAGTTCCGGATCGACCATTTTCAAGAATTGTTATACGAATATACCCTGGACCAAGCCGTCGGTAATCGCTATGATGACAGGTGAATATCCTTATTCAAATGTTGAGATCAGCGAAGAATCCGCGCTTGCGCCGCTTTTGCGTTCATCAGGTTATTTAACCTGCGGCATTATCGGTTCGAATGTCCCCAGGGAAGGTGCTAGAGCGCACAGGGGTTTCGATATTTATCTAGATAACCGCGATTTAAACACTAGTAAAGATTCACATACTGTACAAGCTGACACGATTGTTGATGAAGCGATAAAATTTCTAAAAAAGCCTAAACCGCAGACGCGGCCGCTTTTCCTTTGGGTGTTTTTTAAGGATCCTCATTGGCCGTATCTGCCGCCGCCTGACTACAGAGATAAATTTCTGGATGATGCGTTATATAATAAGGAAAACCGGAAACTATCCATTAATATTGACCGTAGCAATTCAATCGGCGGGATCGGGGAGGCTCGGTTAGAAAAAGAAAACGGTGAATTCGTAACGGATAAATCTTATTATATTTCACAATATGACGCGGAAATACTCTTTTTGGATAGTCAGTTCGGAAGGTTAATTGAATTCCTGAAACGAGAGGGTAATTATCAAGACTGGGTTATTATTTTGGTATCAGATCATGGAGAAAGCCTTGGTGAAGAGAATTATTTTTTTGATCATGGATATAAACTTAACGAGGGAGTAATAAAAATACCGCTTATGATTAAACTTCCCCGGCAGGCAAAAAAGAGCGTAATCAAAGATCAGGTATCTATTTGTGATATTTACCCGACGATATTATCATTGGCCGGACCTGTGCGGAATATGTCAAAGAACAATTCCACCGGAAATAGCATTTTGGCTAAAGCCGGGCTATGGCGGCGGAAATTAAATCCCGATATGGCCTTAATGTTGGAGAATAGCCCGGAGCATGAAAATGAAAAGATAAAATTTATCGGTTCAATCTGGGAGCACTATAAACTTATTTATAACTTAGCGACCGGCGAAAAAATATTTTATGATATATTAAAAGACGAAGTCCGGTTAAAAAATTATAGCGGCCGTGAGAGGCGTGTTTTTAATAAGATATCTAATTTTATCAAAATATTCTTTAATAATCTAAATAATAAAAATTCGACAAGCAGGGAACAATTGAAATCATTAGGGTATTTGCAATAAATTACGGGAACAGTTTTAAGGAGGAAAATCAGATGGATATTTTAGGCGTAATTAAAACCAGAAGAAGTATCAGGGAATTTAGTGACAGGCCTATAGCCGGGGAATTAATTGAGAAGATAATCGATGCCGCTAGATTCGCTCCCACCGCCAGAAACATTCAGCCCTGGGAATTTGTCGCGGTAACCGAGCCGGGCACATTAAACAAGATAGCGGATATAACTGAACACGGGAAGTTTATAGCTCAGGCAAAATGTTGCATAGTGGTATTTTCCAGCGATACTAAATATTATCTTGAAGATGGCTGCGCCGCTACCCAGAATATACTTTTAGCAGCTACTTCATTAGGTATAGGTTCTTGTTGGGTAGCTGGGGATAAAAAGGCTTACTCCGGCCAGATAGCAGGTCTATTAAACGCTCCCGGATCTTTTAAATTGGTCAGCCTGATCGCCTTAGGTTATCCTGTGTCCGAAGATAGTTTTAAAGTAGCTGAAAAGAGGCCTTTTAAGGAGTTAATTCATCGGGAGAAATTCTAAAAATTACCTTGCATTTATCCCAGAGTATTCTAAAATCATAAGAGTAATATCTCATTGAAAAGAAAGAGAGGAAAGTCCTATGTTAAAGAAAAATCTAAGCAGGCTGCTTTTGACCTTAATTGCGTTGTCCGTTATTTTTGGTCCGGTTTACGCCGGGGATAAACTAAGTAAAGAAGAGAAAAAGAAACAGGAACTGAATGAGCTTCAGAAAAAATTTGAGTGGTGGCCGACAGATGCCAGGCCAGGACCGGTAAAAGATGAGGATGCGGGCGGATACTGGTGGTGGCCGCAGGAACCGGGAACAGCCAGGCCCTGGGGCAACAGGGGATATGTTTACGTTTACAAGATCATCTTTGACTATAAAGCTGAAGAACTTCCCGCGCCCAAACCCCAGGAATTAAGGCCTTCGCTTCTGATTAAGAAGATAGTCAAAAACGTAAAGATCTATTTTGATTACGATAAAGCTTATTTGCGCGATGATGCCTTGAAAATATTAGGAAGCGCTATAGGTACCTTAAAGAGGAGCTCGGAGACCAGCATTCTTATTACCGGAAATTGTGATATCCGCGGCTCGGAGAAGTATAATGAAAAGTTGGGAAGAGAGCGGGCTTACGCGGTTAAAAAATACATGTTGGATAACGGTATACCTGAAGAGCGCATCCGGATCATTAGCCGGGGTAAACTCGATGCCATTGGAAGCATAACTGATATCGTGGGTATGCAAAAGGACCGCAACGCCCAGTTTATGATCGCTGAAGTAGAAGAGGTAATGATCCCTTACTCAGGGCAGGGCGAGGTTCAGCCGCCTGTGCCGGAAGCTACGAAAATTGAAGAAGGTAAATTCCTGGTAGAAGAGGAGAAAAAGGTAGAAAGCGAAGTTAAGGTTTCCACCAGGGAGTATACGGTAAAGCCTGGTGATACGCTTTCTAAAATAGCCAAAGAGCAGTTGGGAGGCGGACATCGCTGGAAATACCTATATGAGTTAAATAAAGACAGGATTAAAAATCCCAACAAGCTAAAGGTCGGGAAAAAGCTGATTATCCCTGTAGAATAAGATCGGTGTTAAATATAGGGGACGGGCCTCATCTTTCAGAGAACCGTCCCCGTGTTTTTTAATCTATGATAATAATAAATAATCTATCCAAGAATTACGGCAAAAAGGTTTTGTTCGAAAATATCTCTCTGAATATCAATCTTCATGAGAAGATTGGGCTTATTGGCCCTAACGGCGCCGGAAAAAGTACTTTTTTTCAGCTTATCTTAGGCGAGGCTGAAACCTCAAGCGGGAGTATCAGGCTGAATAAAAACATCCGTATCGGTTACCTTCCTCAGGAATCCAGCTTCAGGTCAGAACATACAGTTTTATCGGAATTAACCGAAGGGGACGCGGATATAATCCGCCTAAGAAAAGAAAAGGAAAGGCTGGAATCGGAAAATTCCGCCGGAAGCGGGCGTTACGGAGAAGTCCTGCATCAGCTGGAAGTCTTGGATTATTTTGAATTGGAGCATAAAGCTAAAAAGGTGCTCGCCGGATTAGGATTTAAAGAGAAGGATTTGATCCGTCCTATAAATCAGATGAGCGGTGGTTGGCAGATGCGGGTGCTTCTAGCCAAGCTTTTGGTTTATCAGTACGATCTTTTACTTTTAGACGAGCCTACCAATTACCTGGATTTAAACGCCGCACTCTGGCTTAAGGATTACTTGAGCGTTTTTAGAGGCACTTTTATTATGATCTCCCACGATAAGGCTTTTTTAAATGAAGTCGCTAATTATACCCTGATCTTGGAAAACGGTTCTATTTTTAAGGTCGAGGGTAATTATGAGCATTATCAGGAGATCAAAGAAGAGAGGCGGACGTTTCTTTTAAAACAGTATAAGGAGCAAGAGAAGAAGATTGAGCAGCTGAAGAGGTTTGTTGACCGTTTTCACGCTCAGCCGAATAAAGCTGCTTCGGTCAGGGCCAAGCGCACTGCCCTGGAGAGGATAGAGGAGATTGTAATCCCGCCTGATCCCAGACAGAGTATCGGGAAATTTGTTTTTCCTTCGACCAAGCGCAGCGGCTATATGGTAATGAAACTGGATAAAATATCCAAGTCTTTTCCGGATATCCAGGTATATAGGGATTTTGATTTTGAGATAACTCAAGGCGAGAAAGCCGTTTTAGCCGGTGAGAACGGAGCGGGTAAATCCACCCTTTTAAAAATATTAGCCGGAGTAATTGATATCGATAACGGCAATCGTGAGCCCGGGCATAATGTCAGCGTTGGGTATTTTTCTCAGACCAGGATGGATGTCCTTAACCCCGAAAATACCGTGCTTCAGGAGGCTTATTCCGCAGCCCCGGGTTACACTTCGGAAGAGAGCATTAGAACCATATTAGGAGCATTTTTATTTACCGGCGATGACTCGGATAAGTTAGTAAGCGTACTTTCCGGAGGCGAAAAAAGCCGGCTTATTCTGGCAAAACTATTAATCAATCCTCCAAATTTCCTGCTTTTGGATGAACCTACTACCCATTTGGATGTGGATGCGGTAGACGCGTTGATTAAGGCTTTAAATAGCTACGAAGGGACCCTGGTTTTTATCAGTCACGATATACATTTTGTCCGCTCAGTCGCCAATGTGGTTTATGAGGTAAAAGAAGGCAGGGTGACTAAGTATCCCGGGAATTTTAATTATTATCTGGATAAATTAGCCCAGGGAGAATCCGAGGCGAAACTGGATCGTCCGGCCAGGCTAAAAATAGAGAAAGTAAAAAGCGAGCGGGATAAACAAAAAGAGATCGAGAAAATCAATCGGCTAAAGGAGCAGGAGGTCAAAAAATATAATGCCTCGGTTCATTCCCGTATAAATAAGCTTAAGCAGGAGCAGGAAGCCCTTAGGACTGAAAGTTATGCCAAGGCCAGGGCTCTTTCGGACAAACGAATCTACCGCGAAGAAGATACGGTTAAGGAATATGGCCGCCGGCTTAAAGATATAGAAAAGATTATTCAGGAGATGGAAAAAAATATAGCTGAACTTAAAAATCAGCTTTTAAAAGAATAGATTTCTTTGAAGTTTTACTCATGCATTAATTTGTAAATATTAGAATATGGAATCCGTGAGAATCCGTGTTTAATAAGAAAGGAAAATTATTATGGAAAATAATACCTTAAGGCGCCAGATCCTGGATTGCGCCAAGAATTTCAAAACTTCTTGGGTGGAATTGGGCCGTTCTTTATATTCGGTATTTAGGGATAAGTCTTACAAAGAATGGGGTTATAATACCTTTGATGCCTATACATCTAAAGAAATAGGCATAAAAAAACAAACCGCGGTAAAACTTTTAAGGTCGTATTATTTTCTGGAAAAGGAAGAGCCGCAGTATCTTAAGAGCGAATTTAAAGAAAACTCTGCCGCTGCTTCCATTCCGACCTATGAATCCATAGACGTGTTGCGCCTGGCCAAAAATAAAAAAGAGCTGGACGAAGATGATTATAACAGTCTTAAAAAGGGGATATTCGAAGGCGGCAGGGATTTTCGCGAGGTAAAAAAAGATTTAACCGCGCTCATCCGCCAAAGGCAGGAGCTTGAACCTGATGAGGCCAGGGAGAAAAAAAAGTATAGCACCTTGAGGAGATTTTTGGGCACTCTAAAGGCTATAAAAGAAGAGATAAAAATATCCAGATTAGCGTCAGCCGCGATCATCAAAGATGCCGAGGACCTGATCCGGAAATTAGAAGCAGAATTGAATTAAAAATAACTATGTCCAACTTTTTTACAAAATGGATAGTTAATGTCCTGGCCCTTTTAATAGTGGTGCATCTGGTGCCGGGTATACAGATTGATAACTGGAAGGTTGCTCTCCTGGCTTCCCTGGTGCTGGGTTTAGTTAATGCTTTTTTAAGGCCGGTATTGTTAATGCTGACATTGTTCTTAAATATACTCTCTTTTGGTTTATTTACACTGGTGATCAATGGTTTTCTTTTCTATATGGTTTCTAAGGTTGTCCCGGGGTTTAAAGTAATTGATTTTTGGAGCGCTTTCTGGGGAGCCTTATTTTTCAGTTTAATCAGTTTTATTCTAAGCATATTTTTTACCTCCCAGGGAAAGATACAAACCCGCAGCTTTAGCCGCAATT
Source organism: Candidatus Omnitrophota bacterium (assembly GCA_018825985.1). Lineage (GTDB taxonomy): Bacteria > Omnitrophota > Gorgyraeia > Gygaellales > Profunditerraquicolaceae > JAHKAP01. The sequence continues at coordinate 8,592 of JAHKAP010000044.1, read as the reverse complement.
CTTGCGCTAAATCAAAACATTCCAATGTTATCGATGTAGAAGGCAAGGTAGAGAAATAGAAATGGGGTCAGAATTATTTTTTTCAAGCCCATAAACTTAAAAATAATTCTGACCCCATTTTCATAAAATCTGTTGTTTAGGGATTTTACTTATGTTAATATAATATTAATCTATCCGTTAATAAAACTACTATCTTTATGGCTGAAATAATCTATTTTGAGCGTTTAATACCGCCTTTATCTAACTCCAGGGTATATAAACGTTTAGGCTACCGGGATAAAATAACTAAGATCGGGCCTAAGCAGAAAAAAGAGGTGAACGGGTATATAAAAGAAGCTTTGAGGTTTATCAGAATTAAGGCTGCGGTCAGGTTTTTAGCGGTTAAAAAGATAGTCCCGCCGAGGGTTTTACTCTATGAGAATGCAAGTTTCATAAGTAATAATCTCGCTGATTTACTTGAGGGTTGCTGTGAAGTTTTGTTAATGGGGGCCACTGCCGGAAATAAGATTATCGAGGCTATCCAGAAGGATTCTTCGGGTGAGAATATCATGCGGGCCGTTGTTTTTGACGCTGTCGCCAGCGAGATAACTGATTCCTGCCTGGATTGGTTGATGAGTTATTTTAACAAAAAAATATGCCGTAAAAATAAGACCCTTACCCGCAGGCGTTTTTCAGCAGGATACGGTGACTTCCTGCTTAAAAATCAAAAGGAGATCTTTAAATTGCTTGAGCTTAAAAAGATAGGCGTCGAAATAAATAAATGCTATATCTTAAATCCCGAAAAGTCAGTTACAGCGGTTGCCGGAGTAAAAAGCAAATGAATGCCAGGAGTAAGATAAATAATATTTTAAAAACCAGGGTGATGATTCTGGATGGGGCTATTGGGACTGAATTGCAGAAACAAGGCATGCCATCGGGAGTTTGTCCGGAATTCTGGTGCCTTAAAAATCCCGGAATCATCCGGGGAGTGCATTCGGCTTACTGCCGGGCAGGTTCGGATATTATTTATAGTTCGACCTTCGGAGCCAATCGGATCAAATTAAAGCAGTACAAGTTAGAAAACAAGCTTGAACAGATTAATAGAAAGTTGGTGCTTTTAGCTAAAGAAGCGGCCGGTAGTAAGGTATTAGTATCCGGAGATATCGGGCCTACGGGTAAATTAATCCAGCCCTCAGGAAGACTTGATTTTGAGGCGGCGGTAGAAGTTTTTAAGGAACAAGTCCGGGCGTTAGAACGGGCTGGAGCGGATCTTTTTACGGTCGAAACTATGTCGGATATCCAGGAGGCCCGGGCAGCCCTGATCGCCGTAAAAGAATCAAGTAGTAAATTTGTAATAGTCACACTTACCTTTGGCAAAGATGCCCGGACACTGAGCGGGACAGATCCCCGGACCGCCCTGATTACTTTGCAAAGCCTGGGCGCTGATGCTATTGGCGTAAATTGTTCCAGCGGGCCGCAAGAAATGCTTAAGTTAATTGAGCAGATGAAGCCTTATGCCAGCGTTCCTTTGGTGGCTAAACCTAACGCCGGCATACCTAAGTTAGTAAGAAACAAAACGTTTTTTGAAATGGGAGCTAAAGAATTTTCTTCTTATGCCGTAAGATTCGTAAATTCCGGAGTGAATATGTTGGGTGGGTGCTGCGGCACTACGCCTGAACATATCCAAGGGCTTAAATTTAAAATAACTGGTAAAAAACCGGTCCTACCCTTGAGAAGATCGATTTCCGCTCTAAGCTCTATGCGATCCAGCCTGATAATCGAAGGAGTCAGGAAGCCTATTATAGCCGGAGAAAAAATAAATCCTACAGGCAAAAATAAACTTCAGAAAGAATTGCGCCGGGGAGATTTCTCCCTCATCCGCCAGATTGCTAAAGAAGAAGAAAACGAAGGGGCTCTTCTTTTAGATGTAAATGTGGGTGTTTCCGGAATTGATGAAGAAAAGGTAATGGCTAAGACGATAGCTATTTTATCGACTATTACCGATCTGCCCCTGGTGGTTGATTCCAGCGATATCCGCGCTATTGAGAAAGCGGTGCGGTTCTATCCGGGAAGGGTTTTGATCAATTCTATATCCGGGGAGAAGGAAAGGCTTCGTAAGTTATTGCCCCTGGCTGCGAAATACGGCTCAATGTTTATTCTGTTACCCTTAAGCGGCAAAGAAATACCTGAGACTTTTCAAAAAAGAAGAAAGATAATCAAAGAAGTTTTTAAAAAAGCCGTTGCTTTTGGTTTTACTAAGGATGATATTGTTGTGGATGGGCTGGCCTTGAGCGCCTCGTCCCATCCTGAAGGAGTCGAAGAGACACTCAAAACTATTGACTGGTGTAAAAGATATTTCAAAGTTAACAGTATTGTCGGCCTGTCTAACATCTCTTTCGGCATGCCGGAAAGAAAAATTATGAATGCCGCGTATTTGGAAATGGCGGCAAAAAGAGGCTTGACTTTAGCCATTGCCGATCCCCTGATAAAAAATATTCGGCTTAGCCCGGTAGTATCCAGGATGGTTAAGAAGAATGCCGGGAATACCCGGGAATTTATCCGTTATTTTTCTCAAGTTCGGACGCCTAAGCAAAAAACCCCGGCTGTTAAAGCCTCGTCTTTGGAAGATAAAATATCTCAGGCTGTTTTAGAAGGTAACCGGGACAGAATCAACTTTTTGCTTAAACAGTCAGTTGAAAAAGAGATGGACGCATCGAGTATAATATATAAAATTATGATCCCGGCTATAACTAAGGTGGGAGAGCTTTTTGAAAAAAAAGTGTATTTTCTACCCCAGCTTATCGCCAGCGCCGAAACAATGAAAAAGGGTTTTAATTATTTAGAGCCTAAGCTCAAGAAAGAAAAAAGTCTCCGGCAGGCCCGGGTGGATATTATTATGGCTACTGTAAAGGGGGATATTCATGATATCGGCAAGAATATCGTCTCCCTGGTTCTAAAGAATCACGGATTAAAGGTAATAGACCTAGGTAAGGATGTTCCTAATCAAAAAATCATTCAGGCGATAAGACGGTACCAGCCGCGGGTAGTCGGACTTTCGGCTTTAATGACCACGACCATGATAAGAATGAAGGAGATTATCGATTTAGCCAGGTCCCAGGGCCTTAACAGTATTTTTCTTGTAGGGGGCGCAGTTTTAAATGAGAGATACGCCAATTCGATAAGAGCGATATATGCCCGGGACGCGGTTGAAGCGGCGAATAAGGTTGTTGAATTGACAAGAAGTGTTAAGGCAACATAAATTTTTATAATTAAGCGAATAGCCAGTTTTAAAAAAAGGTGTTTATGCTGGGTTTTGGATACTTTGGCAGTCTGACCGGCGATTACTGTTTTAAGCATATATAGGCGGGGAAAGATAAATATAGATAACGTTATTATTTAATAATTATGGATAAAGAATTAATTGTAATAGGCGACAGGGTGCTGGTATTGCCTGATGACGGTGATGATCGGACTGATACGGGTTTATACCTGCCTCAAGGAGTCAAAGAAAAAGAAAAGGTCCAGGCAGGCAGGATAGTAAAGACCGGTCCGGGGTATCCAATACCAGATCCGGCAGCCTTGGAGATAGAACCTTGGCAGGCCCCCCAGATAGAAAGTAAATATTTCCCCCTTCAGGCAAAAGAAGGTGATTATTGCATATTCCTGAGGAATGCCGGTGTTGAGATTGAATATGAGAGCAAGAAATATATAATAGTCCCTCATTCGGCGATCCTCGTTATTCTGAGAAATAAGCTATAAGAACTGATCTTGTTTTACCCTCCGGAAATTCTTTAATGCCAAAGATCAACCTACTTTACGTTATTACTAAATTAGAGCTGGGCGGCGCTCAGAAGCAGTTGCTTAGCCTTATCAAGGGATTAGATAAATCCAGATATAATATCTTCCTGTTTACTGCCGCTGATGGTTTATTGATAGACGCGGCATCATCGCTTAAGTATATAACCCTAATAAAATCAAGGTTTTTAGAGCGACCAATAAATCCTATCAAGGACTTATTTTGCGTTTTCGAGATCTACGTCTGTATTAAAAAAAATAAAATTCAGGTGATCCACACCCACAGTTCAAAAGCAGGAATTCTGGGCCGGATATCAGCGGCTTTAGCCGGCGTGGATAGGATTATTCATACGGTTCACGGATGGTCTTTTAATGATTATCAGCCGGTCCTGATAAGAAGGCTGTATACTTTAATAGAAAGGCGTTGTGCCTTATTCACTGATAAACTGGTTGTTGTATCTTATTATGATAAAGAAAAAGGTTTAAATAATTATATTGGCGAGGAGACTAAATATTGCCTTATACGATACGCGATCGATCGAGCTGAATTTAACATAAAGGATGCTTCTATCCGTCGGAAATTAGGCATTGGCGATGAAGACCTGACAGTAGGGATGGTCGCTTGTTTTAAACCCCAGAAATGCCCCCAGGATTTTATAAAGCTGGCTTATCTGATCATCCGACAAATGCCTGAAGTAAAGTTTATTTTAGTGGGGGATGGGATCTTACGCAGAAAAATAGAAAGGTTGATCTTAAAATATAACCTGAAAGAAAATATAGTATTAACCGGATGGCGAACCGACCTGGCCAACGTATTATCAGTATTTGATGTTTTTGTTTTGACTTCTTTGTGGGAAGGGTTGCCTGTTTCTGTGCTGGAAGCGATTGCCGCATTTAAACCTGTAGCAGCTACTGATACCGGCGGCGTGGCAGAAGTGATCATTGAGGGCGATACCGGATTCCTGGCTTCTCCCCGGGATATGGAGACGCTATCTAGGAAACTGGCTGGTTTACTCAAAAACAGAGAATTACGCAACTCAATCGCAGGCAAGGCATTTAGTGCTTTAAATTCTGATTTCAATCAAGAAATTGTAGTAGAAAAAACCGAAGAATTGTATTATAATTAGATATGAAAACAGCATAATTTTATGGCAATTTACTGCTATATTGCCTAAGATTGTATTCGTAAAATCCCAGAATTTTTTAGAGTTTTAGAATTTCCCCCGGGTTATTTCGGGACCATATTCGAGGAGGAGAATAGAATGGATAATAGCACAATCAAGGAGTTGATCAAGAATGTAGAAAGCGTAATTATAGGAAAAACCGAGACCGTTAAATTATTGATAGTCGGGCTATTGACTAACGGGCATGTTTTGGTAGAGGATGTGCCGGGCCTAGGTAAAACTACTCTGGCATTGGCCCTGGCAAAGTCGATCAACGGTGATTTTAAGAGGATCCAGTTTACGCCGGACCTTCTTCCTACCGATGTATCGGGAGGGTTTGTTTATAATACCAAGACCATGGAATTTGATTTGAGAAAAGGCCCGGTTTTTACCAATATACTGCTGGCGGATGAAATCAACCGGACCACTCCCCGCACCCAATCAGCGCTCCTGGAGTCGATGCAAGAATTTAAGGTTACTTTAGACGGTAAGACATTCGCTTTGCCCCAGCCTTTTATGGTTATCGCCACCCAGAACCCTATTGAATACCAGGGGACATATCCTTTGCCGGAAGCCCAGGTAGACAGGTTTTTAATGCGTATAGACATAGGGTATTTATCGGAGACAGAAGAAGTAAAAGTTATCTCCGGACAGAAGATAAAACATCCCATCGAAGACCTTAAGCCGGTCATGAATCTGGATGCTATCATAAAATTGCAGGAAGTAATAAAGAATGTAGATATATCTCCTAATGTCCTTAGCTATATTGTAAAATTAGTCTCTTCTACCCGTAAAAGAGATGACTTGAAACTCGGGGCTAGTCCCCGGGCTTCGATAGCGCTAATGAAGGCTGCATCTGCCTGGGCTTTTTTAGACGGGAGGGATTATGTTGTTCCTGATGATGTCCTGAAACTCCTGCCCTGGGTATTAAAACATAGGATAATGCTGCAGGCTAAGGCTTTAATCGCCGGTAAAACTCCTGATTTTATAATATTGGACTTAGCAAAAAACATACCTATCCCCTGATTCTTAATGTTTAAGAGATTCATTAATAACTGGCTTTTTATCGCCATAATAATCCTGGCTAGTCTTATTATCGGCTTAAGGACCGGGAACGGTTTTTTTTATTTCTTTTTCTGGTTTTTGTTATCCACAATGACCATAAACCTGGGATGGCTCGCCCTGCAGTTCTTTGGGGCGAAGATTGTTATAACCAGAAAAAACATTAAAAAGATAAATGAGGATGAATCTTTAGAGATAGAGGTGTCCGTGGAAAACAAAAGTTTTCTTCCGGTTTTCAATCCTATCTTGCAAGATGATCTATCCTGCGCTGCTTTAGGAGAAAGGCAGAGGTTGATCTTATTAGATTACCTGAAGCCAAGATCTACCTTGGAATTTAAATATACCTGTGTCTGTCCCCAAAGAGGCAGGTATAGGCTGGGGCCGCTGGCAATTTATTTTTTTGATCCCCAGGGAATATTTTACCTTAAAAAGGTTTATCCGGCGTATTCTGAGGTTTATGTTTACCCGAAAACATTCCCGATAAATAATTTTCCTCCTCTGGCCAAGGGAATTTTGCCTTGGTTCGGTATTAATACATCAAGGACGGGCGGAGATGATGATGAGTTTTTTGGCATAAGGGAGTACCGCCAGGGTGACCCCATAAAGAGGATTCATTGGGCCTCTACAGCCAGGCATAATAAATTAATAGTAAAGCAATTCCAGAACCAGAATTATGCCAAGGCTACCATTATTTTTAATTTGGAAAAGGATAAAAATTTTGGCGAAGGTAAAGAGTCGATTGCGGAATATACGATCAAAATAGCCGCTTCGGTAGTCAATTATCTGACTGCCAGGAATATACCGATCAAGATCATGGCTCATACCGGAGAAGTAGTGAATATTCCTTTTAACCGGGGGGAGGAGCATTTGGAAGATATAATGAAATTTCTGGCCGGCGCCCAGGTGGAAAGCAGGACCAGCCTGGCAGAGATTTTTGAAGAATTTTCCCGGTTTATTTCGAATGAAAATACCCTTATAGTAATAGCTCTGGATAAGGATTGGCAGGGCATTCTGGCAAGCTTGCCGTTGGATAAGAGGAACATTTCCATTGTACCGCTGATCCTGCTTTCCTCTACATTCCTCTATCCTGGCGCATCCGTGGATAAAGAAAAGATAATCGGTGACGAAAAGTTCGATTTTACTGGCCTATTGAATTTTAATCCTTTATTCTTTTCCCGGGGTGATAACCTGACCGACATATTTACTAAATGATAGCTAAAAATAAATATATTTTTTGGGAGTCGATAATTACAATAGCCAGCATACTGTTGATAGCCGGCTTACTTCGTAACGCGCTGTCCGTTAATTTCATATATATATCCGTAGGTTTGATTGGCAGCTTAAGTTTTAGCTGGCTGGTTAAGGGTAAGTTCGATAACGCGCTAAAGTACGCAATAGCTGTGGGAATATTTGTTATCTTGGCCTGGCTGATTCATTCGGTATTAAACTCATCTTTGATCTATAAAGACGTGGTTCTTTTGGTTGTGTTAAGGTTATTTATCCTGGAAATTTTATTAGGATTGGCTTCTTTTTCTCCGGAGATCTTGAATTGTATCCAGATGTTGAGCGTACCTTTGTTCATGAGCCATGCGGTTTGGATAAGGCAGTATGATCCGGCATCCGGCTTATTAATACTGGGATGTTTATTTTGCTGGTTTCTTGTCTTGAAAATAAAATTCTACCATTTTTTTGAATCAATAAACATCCCTAAGCTTAAAAAAGACCATTCAATAAAATTATCTATAGTTTTTTTGGCGGCTAGCGCTTTGATATCCTGGTTATTTTTTTCTAACATATTATTTAATAGGACCTGGGGCGTAGGTATATTGACCACTGAAGACAAAACCGGATCTGATCAGTTGTCCGAAGATACCGCTGAAGGAAAAGAGTTTTTTGTATCCCAGGAAAGATTCGTTGAGAAGATAGGAAACCTTATACCTAAACTTGAATCTCAGCAAGAGCGCGGAGAGGCCCTGATAATGTTAAGCGTGATAATAAATGATTCTTCTTATGTTTTGGAGCTTGAGAAAGCCCGTTCAGGCCTGATTGACAAATTTAAGACTCCGGGACCGGGTATAGACCCGGAAGACGCAGAAGGGGCCACTATAACTATCGAGCAATATATGGCCGAGAAGATCCTGAATAGTTTAAAAAATAAAAAAAACAGCATAAACTCTAACCTGAAGAATCATCCTTATGGCCTGGGCCGCAGGATTTCTATCATGAATTCCGTTAAAAATATCCAGGAGAGCAATTCATTAAAGGATATATCCAAAAACAGGGCGGATTTGGAAATAGCGGTAGATAAGTCTAATGTCAGCGGTAGTTCAAAAAAGGAATTAAAAGGTCTTGCCAGGAGTATGCAGGAGTGGAAGGTATTGCAGAGTTTCCATAAGTTGTTAGATTCGTTAAGTAAAATGGTTAAGTCTCCTGAGAATGATCCGTTGATGCGGGCAATCCAGGGGCTGCTGGAAGATATTAAAAGCGCGCAAGATCCATCGGCCATGAAAGAGATAAACGCTGGTATTAAAGAACTTGAGAATTCACCCCAAACTTCCGATTCGAGTAAAACCTTAGGGGCAGTTAAAGAGCT
>JAHKAP010000005.1 GCA_018825985.1 Candidatus Omnitrophota bacterium | reverse complement strand
CCCAGGACTATCCGTTCTTCTATCCTATAGGCCTGCAGCTGTTCATCGCTTAAATACTTAAGGGCGATGGCGCTGGCTTCTGCCAAACCGCCCTCCCCGGCAATGTTATTAAGCTGCGCCAGGCTTACCCACCTATATTCCGTATGTTTGTCCTCAGGGATGTCATCGGCGGATAAAAAATTGTTTATTCTGAGCGTGTAGCTATTGGCAACTGCCATTAGAGCCACTTGCACAATCCGGAAATGTTCCCGGGAATCAAACCAGAACTTATAAGCATCAAGCACGCCTGTATTAAGCCTCTTTACTTTGCCTGTTTCCAACTGGCCCTCTTCCTTTAATTCTCTTACGGCTGCTGCCTCAATAGATTCACCCTTATTGATAACCCCTCCGGGGAGCTCCCAGATGTTCGGATTCTTTGATTCCGGAGATTTGCGCAGAATCAATAACTTCCCGACATCAACGCTCCCAATGTCGTTATTCACGGCAATGCAGCGCACCGTAGGAGTAATCTGCAGCAATATACTTAAGGCCTCCTGGCTAATTAGGTGCATCTCTCTTAAAGGATGCGCTCCGGGGATACTCTGGCCGGAAGATATTTCCATTAGTTTGTTTCTGGCGCGCAGAGCTGCCGGAGCAGTAATACATTTAACGCAGGCAATATTTTCCTCCTGGCTACTCTTGGATTCCCAGATTGCCTTAGTCAGGACATCAATTAGAACAGATGTTTCTATTCGATAATACCCAGCCACCATATCGGCTGTTTCTTTGGCCTCTTTGGACAGATTTAACTCAATCCAAGATGACAACACTGCAGAGCTCGCAGTTTTTGTAAATCTTGGGGACGTCTTCGCAGCCCGCCTGGGGACGTCTTCGCAGCTAAAGCTAAGGGTGTCCCCGACAGGAGAACTGACATTTCTTTTATCGGCGATAGGCTCGTAATTATGCTTGATTACTTCTTTAAACAGCGCTTTTAACAACTGGCTGACGGTTACCTCTTTATCCTGCACCGCAAGGTACACGGCCAAGCTGTCTAGCCTTATCTTTTCTTCTTCCGTATTATTATTAAATCTCCTGATGGCTATCTCCCAGAACTCCCGGAAATACTCTTTCATCCTGGAAGGATTGCTTAAGATCTTATTCATTATCCCCCGGATGTCTTCTGACGTAACGCCAAATAACTGCTTACCCGTAACAATATTGTAGATTACGGCGGCCATCGCGTAGGCGTCCTGCAAGCGAATAATAGGAGAGACTCTTTCGTAAATAGTACTTAATGCCTGTAAGAAGATAAATTGGGATATATTGGCGTAAGAAGGGGTCCCTGATATCAAAACACTCTCCGGAGTCAAATCTTCTAGGTGGACAGATATCTCCAGGTCTATTACCCCTAAGCTCTTTATATTATCATGAGACATATCCATATCAGTCTTCTTTAGGTTAATATAAAGATTCTCCGGTTTCAGATCCCTTATAACAATCCCCGCTTTCTTTAGCTGGAATAACAAGACGATATTCTCTTCAACCAAGAGTTTGACTAAAAGCCTGTTCCTCTGCCATTGGGTCTGTTCTTTCTTTTCTATCACTGCTTTTACATACGCAAAGGCTGCGTCCTTCTCTTCCCTGACCTTTACTCTGTTTTCAAGTATCCCCTTAGCTAAAGCCTTTAGCATATTGCCATATTCTTCTTTTGCTATATACTTCTCTTTCCCCTTGGCAAAACTTAAGAAATCTCCGTGCAAATCAATGAGCTCTTCGGCGCCAAAAGCATATAAATCACCGGGCGAATCAAAGGCATTTACATTATCGGCTATCTCCTGCTCAATCAGCATTACTAAGGCCTCCTGGCCGTGGATATTCTTGATTATTTCATCCAGGAACTTGACCGATGACAGAAGCGGCAGGCAGAATACAAAATACCCTTTTATTTTCAACAGTTCCTGGTACTGCTGCACCGTCCTCTTGGCAGTTTCGACATTTTCCGGAAGGACAACACCTATCTTGTTGAGAAGCATCCTTACATCAGAAACAATGTTATCAACCCCTATTTTGGATAACTCCCGCGAGAGCATCCTGTCTTTAGCCAAGGTATCGGTATATTTGTCAAAGTCCTTTATGGTAGATATTTTAATAAACATCCTCTCCCCAAAAGCCACTGCCCTGTAACAAACGCTCTTAAAGCCACCCTTGCCTAACCCCTGCAGGGTTATAATCATTGTCTTATCCAAAGACCCCCGGCAGCGCAGTTTCAATTCGTAGCTGTTACCGCTGTAGCTGGTCTGGGTATGCCTGAATTCCCTGCTGATGACCCTACTCTGTTTCTTAACGCTCTCTTCGAACCAGTTCAGAAAAAACTCAATTACGTCTTCTTCGGTAATAGCCCCATGTGAATTATTTTCAACCGGACTGCTGGACTTAATAAAAGAGGTCTCTTGAGACGTTCCCCAAAACGCCACCCTGCCTTGATTTAACCACTGATTTATTATGGAGTTATGCCGGCTGTTTCCTGCCACCGGCGAGCTGGCAACACTAGAGAAATCAAATCTACCATTTTCCAACACGAGATCAATAATAAATTTTGATCCTGATTCGATAAACCCATCATAATCATTTTTATTTTCAAAAATAACTATAAATATATTTTTAAGCACATCTGTTTGTATAGCTAAGCCATAAAACATATCCGCCAGTTCCTTATAATTAAAATCTTTTCCTAGCTCTCTTATCGCGATAGGTTGAATAATCAACCGCCTCTCAGGAGCAACTATCTCTCCCATCTCTACAGCAAATTCGATCCCATCTTGTATCCCCTTTATATTGCCACTTACATGATTAATGATGTCGAACCGACTGGCAGGTATAGGCTGATTTATTCGCTGCGAATACGTATTCAGTTGTTTTGCAAATTCCCAAGCCTTTGAGTGGAATACAACAGCGGATCTACCGCTTATATTTTGATCTAGAACAAGGTTATCTATTAAATGTTTTACGACTACCTCTGCTGGTTCGGCCGGCGAGCTGGAGCGTATAGCTTTCAATAATTCATCTGTTTCACTACAATAACGAATAATTATTGGAACATTTTCATTCTGTATACCGGCTAGCAGTTTATCATCCAGCCAAATGCCAAAAACCGCACTTCCTAAAGCTTTATTAATCATAATAGCCTGTCTTTTTACAATAAAGTCCAGCTTTGTTTCGCGGGCAAGCTGAGCCTGACCATTAAAATCGAATCGGCTCATATAAAGCAAATTAATAGGAAGATAAATACGCGCTATGTAACCTAAATGAGCTGTAACTACGGCAGTAGAAAACAAGACTGAGTCAACGCAAGCATCCAAATGGCCACCTACCAATATAATCCTTTGTAGCTTATCCTGGTCTAAATAGCAATGCTCAAACTGTGGCATAATCTTAAAACCTTGCGTAAGTAATCTATCTTCGAGCGCCTGCAGGGAATACCGCCACTGTGTAGGAAAAGCAATTCTGACAATTTTTATTTTATCCGATTTATTAACCAACGATGAACTCGCTAGACTGCCGGATAAACCAAATTTCCTTAGTTGATTATCTTGTATGATTGCGACAACATAGGAAAGGATACTATTATACTCTCTCTCATTTAAGCGAACACCTTCTCGATAAAAATTACCTTCTGGCGCGTTGATAGAAAATACGACCGCGCCTGTATCCCCAAAAGAAGCTGCCAAGCGCTCAAGACCGGCACCTTCCGGATAAGGATCAACATAAAGCCATTCATCTTCCAATAAAACGTAGTAATGGGCTCCGGCTGCGCCTTTTCTTTCCATCATATAAGCCTTGTTTCCTAACGACCTCAAAACAGACGTTAACCATGCCGCATGAGAAGCGCATACAGCCCCAATCATCTCCTGTTTCAAAAGAACTCTTGTCTTTTTAGCCATTTCAAGAACGACTTCCGGGGTTAGCGGCGAGTATTCGGAAACAGTTTCCGCGATAGGGCTGGAAGAGCTTATCGGTCCATTCGACAGATTTATTATCTGTCTTACCTTTGCTTTTATGCTTGAAACAAGACGGCTGTTATTTAAAGTACAACGAAATTCATAAAATCCGCTGTCGGCTTCCTTATCCAATCTTTTAGCCGCTGCGCGCAAATAATACTTTGCCAATGGAAATAACCCTGGTTTTGCAGTTTCCACATAAAATGGATCCTCAACGCATACCCAACCAATCTTTTCTAATTCAACGTTTACATTATCTAATTCCACCTGGCTTAAAGAAGAAAAGCTTCTGCCTGGATAATGCTGATTAAAAATATCCAGGGCATTCTGGTATCCGCCATCTACAGATTCATCCCCTACTGCCAGCAAGGCTAACGACAAAACTGCTCTTTTTTCGCCGGCTGCGCTTAAATTGTCGTCTACCAGTTGATTCGCCGATACGATAATCTTATCAAGGCTAAGTTTTTTTAAAGAACAAACCAGTTCAATTTCGCGGATAACATTCCCTATTGTCTTATTATCTCTTACCCCGGATAACTGATTAGGCATAGGAAAGGTTCGCCGCGCGATGATCTTCTTTACCGGTTTAGGTGTAATCTTTGAATCTTCAGCCAAGAGTAGTTTGCCGGCGGTTTCTTTAATCCCTCGGCCAATCCCTTTTTCTTCCTGGTTAACGGATTTTCGCTTATTTAATGAATTATCCGGAAGCCTGCGATTAACTCTTTTTAAAAGCTCCTCTGCCTTTGGCAAGGCCGCTATTTCTTCCCTCCTGTTTATCTTTCTGTATATATATAGGCAGGCTTTAGATTGCAACTTATGGCTATAGCCTGAATTAATCTCCATTTTCTTAGGAGTTATTCCTATATAACGATCATAAATCCCCCACAAGCGGATCAGTTCCGGGAAACTAAGCTTATAAAGTGACCAAGCAGGAATACCAATAATATCCAAAAGGGTACTATAATAAATGTTGTCGGTATTAAAATCTGTTGTCCTGACATTAAATAGAGATTTAAATGCAGCTTTCTGGCCGGCCGTAAAGCCATCTATCATTAGATGAAGCTCATATGTAGGTAAATATCCTTTATCTTGGGCATACCTTGTCCCTCGTAACATTAATTCTTCATCCAGGAGCATAGCCACGTTTACGATATCCTTTTCAGTGATCTCTTCAATCCTTAAGGAATGCCTTACTACCTCATCAATGGTCATACCCGATGCTTTTAGAAGCGAGCGTATCTTAAAATTATAAGAAACAACCAGCTTTTCATTTTTAAGCGCTCCCAGATTATAAAATTCTTTTGCGCTTAATCCTAAGGCCTGCATGATCAACAATATCCTTAAATAATAAGGCAATATTTTGACCGCGAACAAGGATTTAAATGCCGCTAATTCCTGAACACTCGATACAATGTGCCGGTTCTCTGCGGCCTTTATCACGCACCGGACTGTAGTTTCATGCTTACTCACAGAAACTCCGATATCTAAATGAACTCTGGCTTTATCGCTGATCATACCCATAACGGTTTCAATTGAATCCAGATTTAAATACTGCCTCAACTCTTCATATGACGGCACTCTCAATCTTTTCAGTCCCAGCTTTAGCGCTGCCTCTAATACTTTAACCTGAGTAGGATACAAAGGATTAGATTCTTTAGCTTTGGATCTTTTAATCGCCATTGATAATTCTTTCAGATTACCTAGGTCGTGGCCTGTATCCCTTACCTTTTCTAAAATACCCGCAATGCCGGACTTGGCTGAAGGTATTTTTTTACGTACTAAAGCCAAGGTATCAGTTATCTGACTACCCAAAGCTAATTTACCTTCATTGATCCTTTGAACAGCTAATTTCAGGTCCCGCATTTCTCTATTTGTAAGGTTCAGTTCCCACCGCTCAATAGCCTGGTCAATCTTTTTCTCATCGCCTAAATCATACCCCTGCCAGCGCGCATTTTTTAAAAGGGGAGCGATCTCGCCCAGCTTAAGATCGGCTGATTCGCCTTTCTCCTCGAAAAGAGCAATTAATTTTTTACGAATAGAATAAATTCTTTCCGCTATAATCTTCTCCCTCCGGGCTTTTGTCTTTGCTATTATCTGATTATAAACTTCCTGCCTGTTAAGAGCCTTAACAAACATCCTTAAAGTATCTACTTCTGTCGCGCTAAGCCGGCTAACTAAACGCGGGAAACTGTTTCCGATTTGTTCGGGACACTGGGTTGTTACCATTGGCGAGCTAACAGTAGGTAAAGTTACCTGCCGTCTTATATCAATTGTCTCAACTGGGATAATAAATGAATAATCAGCCGCCGCGGAAAGAGAAGCCCTCACCGCCAGCCACGGAAGGTTAAGAGCGTTATCACCTTCCCGCAGCAGCCTATTAATACTTAACCTATTAATCACTAACGCCCCTACTGGCAAGAAAGATAAACTTGAAACCGCTTTCTCCATGGGAACAAAAAACATCCCCCGGAATTTCCTATAGCCCCGGCTCATATCCGCCGGAATCACGGTCCTTAAGAAATGACTGAAATTTACTTCGAATAGATGAGCTGAAGTCCGAGCTAAGCTCCAGCCAGATTCCGGAAGAGCTTCTTCCTTTGACTTTGCCTCCGGGCTGGAGAAGGAAACTATAGCCAGAAAACCAATTGGGGTACTTTGCCGAGATAAAAATGCCTTCTGCTGTAGGTTGAATCTCAGTAAACTCGAGTTTCTGTAAATTGTGCATTTCGTGCCTCCTTGGTTAATTAAATCTAAATCTTTATTCATATTATTTATTGGCGAACTCGCCGCTATAATGTCTCCTCCTAAATAACTAGAAAACCCGCCTTTTTCATTAAAGAAACTGGAATAATTCCATCTTAAACTAGTAATATCCTGTTCAGGTAATTGTTGGGATAAAATTAGAAATACCCTGGCAGCTTCTTTTTCTACCATTCTTAATTCTGCGTCAATTTCATTGAGTTGGACTCTAAATTCGTCAAACTCGCCGGGCCTATTTTTAATAAGTTCATCCAAATAAAACAGCGGGTCTTCTCCTCTAACGAGCCCGGCCTTCCACAACTTTTTTCTGATATCATGTTTATCTTTGCTGTAATAAAGAAGCGTCCGCCTTTCCATTAACTCCTTGAACTTCTTAAATAGTTCTATATTAGTTATCGGGTCGTTGGATTCTTTCTCAACCGGTGAACTAGACACTAAAGACTGGCTCCTGGAGTCAATGAGCTCAATAGGTGCACGGATCTTGTTGGAGTCCGAAGTCAGCTTGGGACCCAAGACCATTGAGTAACAGCGCGGCATTTCTTTATCTTCTATTTCAACCCAGATAACCTGCTTGGCTGAATAAAATTCAGCGGGCAAAGTAACGCTATTACTTGTCAACTTAATATATTTGAATCTTCCCGCCAATATACGGGCCATTCGGTGATCTTGGTTTTTTACCTTGTTGATGAGGAAATCATGAGTTTCGCAGGCGAAAAGAAAAAGTATCTTCTTATCATTCGATTCTATTATAAGCGCCTTGCCGTCAAATAACTTACGATAATCTGTAGGAATAATAATTTTACCTTCTTTAACCCTAAAAATAGCAAGCGGCAGGGATTTGCCAAGATTTAACGGCGAGCTGGATATTTGTAAACCTCTGTAGTAGAAGAGGAAATTATCTGTTGATTTCGGACCAGCCCGGATTAATCCGCTGCTGGCGATATACTCGGATAAATACATGGGACTTGAGCCAAAACTATATATTTGAGAAGTAAGGCCCCTGATTAAGCTACCAACGCTGCCTGGAATATGGGTAAGCGAAAGACAAATATTAGCATCAATAGGTGAACTTACGCCGGGAACAGAACCTTGTCCTTCCGGTAGGCGTGAACCTTCGGCCGCGGGATTTCCAGGGGAACCCCTGTATATCTCTATCGCGATTATCTCCTCTATTAAACCAAACATTTGCCGTATATCGCCATCTGTCATATGCCAAGGATAAAGCAAATTGTCAAGTTCGACTATACCCCATTCTGTTTCCAGGGGAATTTTATTCTGAATATTACCGATTGTAAATCCCTTATGCGTTAACAAACTAATAATCTTAACTAAAATATCTTTCAGTGTATAAATTTTGATCTTTATGCCTGACGGGCAGATCGCAAAATAATCCTCTATCTCCTCTACTCTTATTAAATTTAAAGCGACTGCGGCATATAACTCAGACTTGTCTTTTTCCCGCCCGCCAATAGCCTCTGCCACCCCCAGATTCAGTCCCGCTAATTTTGAAAGTTTATCCAGTATTTCGAGGTTTCCTTCGGATAAATTTATCTTTTCAGATATCTTTTTTCTGCCTTCTTCAGCTAACGCCTTTATATTCTTTTTACTCATAGCGATCTTTAATAACAACTTACTGCGCGTAAAGTTCGCTATACTATAGAGATAGGAAAGCGTATCTTCTGCCGCTGGTTTGTGTCTCCAGATCGATATGCCTCTTTGAACATCCTTTTTAAATGTTACTATCATTCCTTTGGTTAAAGGCAGGTTGTCTGAAACATCACCTGTAACTTTGAATTGGGATGTTTTAGGTGCGAAGGGATCAAACGTTAATGTAGAAAAACCGCGATAATCATGAACGTTCTTGTTTACCTGAGGATGCAGCGCCAAATCTATCGGATACGCTGATCTGTCCTTTACCGGCATCTCAATTACGCTTAGGCAGGGGCCTTTGCGAGTAAACTCTACGACCATAACATATATTTTATCATCCAGGCTTTCATAAAACCTCCTGCAGTTAACCGGAAAACTATCCTTAAAGGCTACCTCTTCAGTATCAAATATTTGTTCATTCTTTATTTTTTCTGATTTTAAACGTTCTATTAATTTATATAGCCAATGGCTTATGCTTAGCCGCCCGACAGCCATGAACTTATCGTGTATTCCAAATCTATACAACTCGTAATCTCTCTGACTGGGGAACAACATTATTTCCCATGAACCGGTGGCATCATGAAAGAAATTAATATGGGTTGCCGCGTAACCTTTATCTCTTCTAAGCTTAAATTCCAAGTCAAACCCGATATACTTAGAGCTGAGATAAGCGCTGATAGCGCCATTGACATCATCCGGCTTTTCTGTAATTACCATTAATCCATTAAGGTCCTCTATCGCCTCTGGCACAGGATAATCTTCTGGCTTCCTCTTAGTTTTCTCAAAAATAGAAAATAGCCCTTTTTTTCTATGCTCCTCAATTACGCCCGGGTCCACGGCTTTGATACGCTTAAGTAATCCATTATAAAGATCAATAAATTCTTTAGTCTGCTCAAGATTATCGTAGTCGCCTGCCTGATGTATATTTATGCTTTCTTTGGTCCTGGCATATTCTTCCGGCTGGCTTAATTCAAAGGCGAGATCGAACATTTTCGTATATAGGTCAATACCGGGCATTAAGCGCCTGGAAAATGGCGCATAGATATGCCGTAATTCCCTGGCTTTAGCATCTATATCTTCTTTATTTGCTTTAGAAATTACTTCCATCGAATCGGCTATAATATGTAGTAATATCCGGTCATCCCCCCCAGCCAGTTGCGTAATAAACTTCGGATAATTATTCAAAGTAGTATTCGCTCCCAGGAAACTAATCCCCCTGCCTAAATAAGGCAGGTTGATAGTTTGTAATTTTACAATAGTATTAAAAATCACATCTATATGATGCTCCTGGCTTATTAATCCGGTAGCCTTTAATTCACTTTTTAATCCGAGGGTTTCCGCTTTATGCAATAATGATATTATTATATCTAAAGCGTCCCCTCCCAGCGAAGCCACTATCAATGCGACTGAAGCAGCATGCTGGATATAAGTGGCCTCCGCGGAAAATTGCTTATCAAGGTAATTCTTCATAGCTATTTTATAACTATGGCGTATTAACTGCGTTTCATTCTCGTGCCAAGAAAGAGTATTAGTTTTGAACGCTTCAATGATTTTATCGCAACTCACCGGCTCAACCGGCGAACTGGAAGAACTAATAAAATTATCTCCGTAAATAGCGTAAATAGCTTTATTAGCTTCTTCTTGTAGGCTCTTAGGAGACTTAACATAAGGCTGGTATCTTATCACCCCTTGAGTATGCACCATTTCTTTAATATAACCTGCCTGAACTTTATCGCCAAATAGCCCCTTAAGATAACGCTTTAGCCTGGCGTATTTGACCTCTGCCTCAGGCCTGAAAATCACCCTATTCTCCTGCTTCTCCCACCAAGCCCCATTCCCTAACCTGATCACAACCGGACTGCTAGCAACCCGCCATATTGTCTCTTCTACATATGCCGCAGCAATAAGTTCGCGCATAGCTACTGTAGAGCGCTTTACTGGAATATCACAAACCTCGGCTATCGAAGAAATTAATGGATCATCAATCTCCCCTTTTCCAAAATGTTCCCCTATCCACCCGCCTAAAACCACAATCTCCGGCCTGCCCAGCGCCTCAACGGAGACGTTAAGCAATTCCCCGATATAAAGCCCGTTTTCCCGAATAAAATGGACGGCTTTTGCATCCCCCATTGAACTAAGCCTATTAATCCTGTCTAAAATGTACTCCTCTTGTCTTACGATGATATTATCCCGCTTCCCCAATATGTCCAGCTTAGCATCGTCAGATAAAGTTAAAACCTGTTTTTCTACAGCCCGCCGCGCAGAAGCAGGGCCGCCCAAAATCTCTGTAGCGCGCATTTCGTCTTTCTGCACAAGAGCAAAATCACCGTCTTTTGTAGGCCTGAAATCTACTTTTCCCTCTGCGTTAAAAATCATAAAACGGCCTAATTGTAGGCCGCAAATAATCTCGCCTTGCTTACCTTTATAGTTATATGGCAATATCCTCAATACTCTGCCACCCCTTAAAACAGCCCCGCCTATTCCGGTACCAATATTGATCAGCATCCCATCGCTACGGTCATATAACACGCCTTTTTTAGAATACATTTCACCGATCAGATGAGAAACAACATCATGATCAACAAATATCACATTATCCTTACCAAAAGCCTCCCTTAACTCTTTCCTTAAAGGATACCTATTGAAACCGGGCAGGAAAGTAGAAGTAACCAATCCCTCTGCGTAATCTACCGGCCCTCCCCAGGCAACGTATATCCTTCTAACATCTGCGATGCTTAAACCGCTCGACTCGAGAAACTCACTGATCTTTACCTTAAGCGTATCAATAACCCCCCTGTTAGTCTCCGGATAGGCCTTTCCGATATAGTCCATCCAGTATTCCGCAGGAGTATTAGTTACCACCTTGCCATTATCATTAACCAGCCCCAACTCAAACTTTGTATTGCTGGCTCTAATACCTAAACTCAAACGGCCGGCTTTAATACCTGGAGCCACCGGACTACTGGAATCAGAATCAATTCTATTAGGAAGCGAGTAGATATCTTCTAAAGAACGAATGAGAAGACCCTGCATGCCTATATGGATAGCAGGTAAGATATCCATATCTTGCCTGTCACCTATTGAAAGGATATCCCCCGGAGATAATGCTAATTCCTCCGCAACTTTTAAGAATGCTTTTAAATTAGGCTTAAAGGTGCCGGTATCAGAACGGCTGAGCTTAACATTAAAGAAACCGCTTATTCCCAAAGCCTGTAGTGTCCTCTGACTTTGAACTCCACTGTTATTAGTCAACACAGCCAGTTTGTATGACCTAGAAAGAAATAATAGGACCTCCTGCAAACGCTTATCGGAAACAAGATAATCCCTGGGATTAACCTCCTTTATATTAAATTCTTCCCAGTCTTCTAAATTAAGCCCCAAGGCAAGAATAATCTGAGAATTAGGCACATATCTTTTGGTCTCTTGCGATAATATCTCCCTGGCCCGGTCAAATTCTTTCTCTGCGCTAGTCCCTGATAAGCCTTTACTTAAAGCAATAAACTTAACTCTGGCGTCCCGATAAGCCTTCTGAAGCATGAAGCTGTCATAAAGAGTCTTGTCCATATCAAACAAAATCCCTTTGACCCTTTTCCAAACCACCGGACTGCCAGCATATCCCCGGCTCTCCTGGCTGTACATGCGCACCACCGCCCCCACCGGCGAGCTGGACCCCCTATCATTATCCTGCTCAAGGGCAATTTTGATTGTGGGTATCAAAGAAGCAGTGCCTTTAAGTTCTTTTATCTGGATGGGACGTTCAACATGGACGATATTATAACCCATTGCCTGTAGCATGGTCAGGATGTCGCCGCCGACAAGCTCGGTAAAAAACACGTTATTCCCGTCTTTATCTTTCTCGCTCCTGATATATAACGGTATATTATTATCCCGGATCGCATGGAAAGCATCCAGGGTGAATAAGTGGTTAAAAGTAGCCAAAGGCTGGAGCAGGAAGTTAATCTTTTCTTTCCCTTGCTCGTCCTTCTGAAGCAGCCTACCCATAGCAAGCTTTTCAACAAAGACTAATTCCCGGGTTAGGGGATTATATAGCACTGTCCCGCCTTTTTGAGGCAAATCCGGGTTCTGTTTGACGTATTCGGCTGCTGCGGATATCTCGCCTTTCGCCAGCTTATCAAACACCCTGGAGACGAACCTGTCATTGCGCGGATCCTTCCCCCAGGCCCTTAGGTCTCCGATTGTGCCTTGAAGTATATACTTAACACCTCTGGACTTGGCATATTCAAGTGAAGATATTTCTAATTTCTCTAAAGTACCGTCCTTGGAGATAATATAGCCTTTGCCTCTTAAAGAAGCCTCAATCAAAGGAACGCCGTTACCGCCGGCTTTTAACATGCCTTCTTTGATGTAAAGCTCACTTCCTTTAACGGAAAACATCTGGTTCTTTCCTTGAGGTTGGAGCACGAAACATTCCTTTTCAAAACCATATTCGGAATTATCATAGTATCTCTTTAACTCTTCAGCTATATTATTCTCATCGCCTGAAGAACAGCAGAAGATATAGGTTTGTTTCTTCAGGATATCTTTGGGGAACATCCTGGATTCCTGGATCAATATCCGGCCCAATATAGAAATATTCTTTAAATTATCCCTTTCCGCTTTAAGGGCATTTATCTCTTCAATCTGGCGGGGTGTGATTTCGTCTTTGCTTAATGCTTTTTCAATGGCTTTTTCAATGTCTGTTGCAGATTCTTCACTAAGGAGGCCTTTCAAATCTAAGAGTATCTTAGCAATACCTAACCCAAGCCTAGTAGCATCTCCTCCGGCAGGGATAAGCCGAGCCCATTCACCCCTGTTTACAGACTCTCTGTAAGCGGACTTCTGGGATTCGCTGGGGTATTCTCTTATGATTTCATTATAGGCTGTAGTGCCTTCAAGGCTGGTGAGCGCGCCTGCCTGGGCGTGTTCGTTTAGGTAATCTAGGACCTTAAAGATATTCTCGCCATGCTCTGATACCAGGCTTTTGAGGATTCTTGTGGTATCCTCAAGCCAAGAGGCATCATTTATGTAGGATTTGACGGGGATGGTGATAGGAGATGATGTTATTGCCGGAGGAGCCTGGGCGCGGCGGGCTTCTATGCCGGTTATTTCATTGAATACTTTCTGGGATATGCCTTCAGTCCTTATTAAAGCTCCAGTGGTTCTTAAAGAGCTAAAGTGATTCCTGGATAAAACTGATTTTTCAAACCTATTTGAAATCAGGATAGGACTGCTGGAAACCGGCATGCCTGGCTTAATAGGGGATGATGTCAATTTAACATAAGCATCTTCAGCATTTTTTAAAGCTCTTCTCATTAATATGTAAGCCTTATCATTAATGGCAAAATCCAGTTTACTCAAAGCATCCTGCAGATCACGTAAATCAGGATTGGTGATAAATTGGGCTGAAGGCTGAGCTTTAACAATTCTTTCAGCTTCTCTGCTTAATTCATTCCACCTCTGAACTGTGGCTTTGAATTCATCATGAATATACATCATCCTAAAGATGGTGAATAATGCCAATCCGGTTATTGTTAATAACTTATAGATCGATAATCCCGCCTGAATAGATAAGAATGAGATAAATGGCCCGGTGAATACAGTAAACAGATAAGTACCGATAACTATAGAGGTTATAATAGAAATTATTTTTACTAAGTTATTCTTCTCTATCCAGTTTTTGAATTGAGTTAATAGTGCACCAAGGCTGATTATTCCTAAAGTAATATTAGCTACCAATGGCCAATCAATTTGATGCACGCCTGTGCTATATAATGTTGAAGGCAAAGGAATAAGATATACGCTCAAGGACAGAGCTAGGCCTAACCAGAAACCCCTGCTGGCATTAGAAATTAATCTTAACGCCTTCATATTCCCGGGATATCCTAGCTTCTCTCTTAATCCTTTGAGTTGAAAACCAAAAACATAAGTGATGACTCCTACCAGGCTATAATATGCCCAAGACCCAAGATTGGTTATGTTCTCAAACAAAGGCAGGGGTATATTTATTATCATTTGAATCGATAAAAGCGTGCTTATAAATAACCCCATTATGCCTCCAACCCACCAAGATAACTTATCTAATGCCTTGCTTTGGGTTAAACCAAAGGGGGCATTAAATAATATCGCCATGAAAAACGAACCGAAAGCCACTGCCAAACCAGCGACGCTGGATAAAAATGAATTAATATTCATATTATACGAAAGCATGGCTATCTCGATCGCCATAACCGAGACTACGGCAAAAATTGTTCTTCCCCTCCAATTCTTTTTGGAGAATAAATTAAAATCCTTGGCCCAGGGCATATTATTAAAGAAGGTAAGGGAGTGGCGTATTGATTCTCCTGGGCTGGTTGAAAATACAGTGCTGACGCCGTGCAGCATTTTATCCCAGGCAGAACGGGTATAGGTCATAATCAGACCAGTATAATATACCGCAGCCCTCGGGAATATCTTAAAAATAAATCTTCCTGTCCCTTCCCATAACCCTACCCATTTGATCATGCCTGACCAGGCCAGCATATTAATTGCCTGAGGTAAAAAATTTCCGATCAAAGCAAAAACCACAGCAAAAGGTAAAGCTACATAAGGGCTGTAACCAAGTAAAGCAACCAGCGGGAAAATAGACGCTATAAAAATACCCAGGATCTTCCTGGGGTAGAAATTACCCCTGTCTAAACGAGCGTCTTTTTCAGCCCAAGAGAAATATTTAGAGAATACCCAGTCCTGGACAAATTTGGTGTTCAATAATCCTATCCAACCACCTGCCCACCTTTCTTTTGCATTAGCATCCTGGGCAGGAACTACTTCGCGCTGTTTCAAAAACAACACATCCTCAATGTATCTTCCCTCTCCTCCACCATATTGGGCTTCGGATAATTGAGCCATCAAAGCCATGATCAAGTCTTCAGAGATAATCGTCCTTCTCATAGCTGAAGATTTGATGGTAGGCTCGGAACGCATAAAACAACCCCAGCCATAATGGCCGGGCCGGGCAACATTTATCTCCGACTGTAAGACAACTCCGCCGAAAATCATCTCCCCTAAACGGGAGACATCTGCATGAGGACTATATTTCCAGGAAGCGATATCTCTTCTGGGAAATACTACGGAGACATCCTGATTCATAAATTCAGCCATGATTCGTAAAAACCCTCTGGCATTGGTTTTATCAATCCTAGTCCCTTTATCAAAATTAACCCAGATTGGAAGCAACAGCCCTCTTGCCGCAACAGCTGCTTGAGACGCTGCTTTATTCCTCTTGGTGGTATCATCACGGTAAAACTGAATGCCATTATCATCACAAAGAGCCTGGGCTTGCTTTATCTTTTCTAAACCTATTATATTCGTGGAACCTGGATTGAAATTAGACACTACGAGTATATTAAGCTTTCGCCTTACTTGATCTTGGATAAATTGATTATTAGAATCCAAACCAAAATACTCTGCCATATATTCTGTCAAAGCATCCTTTACCCTGACTGCAGCTTCAATTGTCGGAGCTATAGTAACCTCATACTCATTAGCAAATTTAATCAGTTCTTTAATAGCCGGGTTATTATCCTGCTTTCGCAAGACATTAAATTCCTTCTTATCTAATGCTATCTTGGCATCTTCTTTATCTGAGGTATTAACCAAAGTAACGATTAAATCATCCATTAGACTATTTACTTCCTGGAATTTATTTTCATCTAACAAATCTTTAACTACTTGCTGTAAAGTGCCATTATATTTTGATTTCAATTCTAAATCAGACAGGGTTTTATCCTTAAAGATTAATCCACCATTGATTAAATTAATCAATAATTCTCTATATTCTTTGCGGTAACAGAACCTTAAATAATCCCAGTTTGAAGCTGATAAGCCTTCTTTTTTAGCTGCGGTAATGATCTTATCGCGCAGCCATGCTAATTCAGGTTTATTTTTAAAATCGTTCTCATTATCGACCTCCACTTTATTAAGTAATTCCTGGAGTTTCTTCGGTCTATAGCTAAGCAGATTATAAGCTGCCACCAAGGGATTATCATCCATAAATTCACTGCTTGACAAATAAATTGGCTCTTCATAAAGCGGTATATAAATATTTAAACCGGGCAACCAAACAGGAGGAGGTAGCTCTTTTTTAGCTTCACCTTTATTTATAAAGGACATAAAGCGGCTCTTTAAATGGACACCTAAAACATAGATCGCCTCAACAGTGTATCTGATAGGCCATTTAGCCAGGATAATGTTGGGGAATAAAAATATAGCACTTACAATTGCCTTGAATAGAAATACAACATTATCGGTCACTATCCCGAAATGATTACCTATAATAGCAGCCAAAGGTACAGCTAATGTCAAAATAATTCCTTTGGTCATTTTTGGCAACATGTTTCTACTAATAACTATGCGCCCATCCCAGATACGGTTGGCCAATTTATATAACCCTAAAAGAACCGGAGAATTAAACAAAACTAATGATAAATAGAATATTCCCAGATTAATATCGCCGAAGAGAGGAAGAAACAGCCATTCTAATACATATAAATAGCCCGTGCCAATAAGCAATAACACGGCAATGGTGGATATTTTGGATATCATGGATTTAGTTTCTTTATTCCCTTTGTCTGCTTTATTAGCTAAATCAGTTGACGCATCTTTTTTATGAGATAATTTATTAGATAGATATAAAATTAACCCGGCTATTACTGTTGAGATAGTTACAAATCCGACATCCGACACGAATATTTTACTGAATAACACCATAAAATAAGCATTAAGCATGGTCAATAAAATAACATTCCAAGCCAAATACATAGTTAAAATAATTAATCCGACTTTCTTGGCAGTGCGCACCTGAGCAGTATCCATACCCCTGGTCCAGAAATTCTTTATACCCTGGAATACATCAAGTTTAAATACCCGGTTGAATACCAGCATAATAATAAAGCTACCCGCGGTTATGTACAACATAACATTACCAAAACTTAAAGCATGTGCCATATTAAAAAATGCGTCAAGACCAAAGTTAATTAAACAAGTCAGTATCCCTGTTGCCCATAACAAAGGCAGCCATTGGGCAGCCCAAATCCCTATAAAATTAGTCTTAGACTTAATTAATCCAGCGCTGAATTCCAAGTAATCCTTGAAGTTTGGCTTATTATTTTCTGCCTTTCTATCTTCCCGGTCTATCGGACTGGCGGATTTCTTTCCCCCATTTATTTCACTAATATTACGGAAATAATAAGTTATCGCTTCATCCGGTTGGAATTTAGATGAATTAGCTATCCATAACCTTTTACCTTTTCCTGTCCCAGAATTTTCTCCAAAAAGGTATTTTAAGTTATTTTTTACCTCTTTATCCTTTAACAAATCCAGAATTTCTTTTTGGACTTTTGGATCATTTATATATAAAGCTATTTTTCCATCAATACCGCCATTAAATACATTTTCCCAGGCATACTCCCCTTTGCCTTCTGTACTCTTTAATATCAAAAGACCATCAGCGCCTTCTTCAAATTTAACTTTATTAGTAATAAATAAGTTCATAAGATACATTAGTAAATCAGTAAACATCTGCCATTTTTTGATTTCGGATTTAATATTAACCCATTCCTGAGATACTGCTTCGTCAGATTTATCGATCTCAGCTTTTAATCTACCAACCAACCACTGGATGAACGGATATTCAACGCCGATCTCCCTTTGGTATCCGTCACCCTTATTCCCGGTTCTTAAGTATTCTTTACAAGCCTGGAATGACTGAGCCTCTTCCCAAACGATCTGATTAAGGGTTATATCTACCACGTGGTTTCTGGTCGGGATTATCTTATCGCTGATTACCAGATTTTCCATAATGCGGATCAGTATCCTATCTTTTAAGTCCTTGATTTCCTGCGTCTCCTGCCCTAAAGGAATTTTAGAGATCAATTCAGCTATTTTATGTTCAAAGGACGATCTCCCTGCGGCATCCAGGAGCAATTTCTGGGTCAATAAGCTCTTTCTGCCGGATTTTTCTATTTCATCCTTATAATCACGCAAGATTATGCCTATTTCAGATTTGATCGCCTCTTCGCTGATCAATCCTTCATCTAAAGCATTTGCCCAAATCTTAGCAGCGGTAATAAGATGCTCTTCTCCTGAGAACTGGTCCGATATGCCCATTTCTTGATATATATTCTTGACCCGATCCATGCTGGCTTGGTTGGGATATTGATAAAGGTCTTCTCTCGGCTGTACCGGATTACCTTTCATTATCTTGCGCCATCCAAGAAATAAAGCCCCGATAATAATTACGGATAATACTGAGACCAGCCAGATCAGCGAGTTGATAGGCATGCCTGCCTGGCCCTTTTGAACACCCTGAGTATCTGAATTCAGGATTAAATTTGTATTAGCAGGATTATTTCTATCTGTGGCAATATTGGAAACCGGTATAGCAATGTTCTTTTTTGTAATTAATCTCTCGAATTTATCTCCTCCGTACGGCTGGTTAGGCGTGAATCCTACCCTGGCATAAAATTCGTTTATTCCAATAATTAAAGCCCGGTATTCATTAGTCCCCCTATTTTTGGAATAAGGAGACATAAATGAATGTCCGGTAGCTATATTTTCAGTAATGATCTTTCCGTCTTTCACCGCTATAGCATAAGGCAAGAGGCCATCATGAATCTCGTTATCCTTCTCACCATTTTTTCTGACATTAGGTTTAAATAATTTCTTTAATTTCTGCATATCATTAAAATACTGTTCAATAACATTCCTGTAATATTCAACCGGTTCGGTATATTTTCCTTTATGCGCCAAGGCAAAATCATCTTTAACCTTCTTTTTAACCTCAGGGTTAATAGCCTCATTAGCAGCCTGATGCTGATGATAAGCCAGTAATTTTCTGGCCGCGTTAATCATGTAATAAGTCTGTTCAGGGAATATAACATCCCCTTCATCCCTAGCAATAGCCTGGTTAAAATCTATACCTTTAATTCTAAGTTTGCCTTTGCTTAAACCAGTTTTCACAGCCATATCATTTGTAATTTCTATCTCTATTTCAACAGCAAATAAGGCTAAGCCCTTATTAAATAAGGCATCCGGGTTCATTCCGAATTTCTGGATATCTTCAATTGAATATGTGCTGATGCCCCAGAAAAACGGATCAGCGGCATAATTAAGATCAGAAACTAAAACTGGCTCATGATTACCATTTTTATCCAATTTAAATACCCCTCTTTTAATGAGATATTCGTATTTTTTATCGGGATTTTCTTCTTTAAGGAAACTATTCTTAACTTTGACAAAAGCATTTTGGGCCATAAACTTACGAAGCTTATCCTTAGACTCATTGTAACCCTTATATTTTTTATTGAACTTCTCCTCGCCATAGTATTTTTTAAACCATTCCGTAACTTCGTGTTCATTAATAAATTTAAATACAGCCGCCATATCAATATTTTCTTCGATAGAATAAACTTGTTTAGAATACCAGAATGGTCCC
Source organism: Candidatus Omnitrophota bacterium (assembly GCA_018825985.1). Lineage (GTDB taxonomy): Bacteria > Omnitrophota > Gorgyraeia > Gygaellales > Profunditerraquicolaceae > JAHKAP01. Next base: position 17,912 of record JAHKAP010000005.1, on the reverse strand, counting down.
AAAACAAAACCTCCGGTTTCTTTATGCTGGATGCTCTCGATCATATTATCCAGGAGATTAAAAGCGATGGGTAAAAATATTTTATCGCCGTTGATCAGAAAATAGTTAACCGAACCCATTATTAAGAATGCATTTGGTCCGGTGCGCACAAAATGCTTAATATTTCCGGTCTCTTGGGTCATGGGGTCATAATTCATAGGCTTACCATCTTTCTTATAGTGGTTGTAGAATAAACCATTGGTGTCTTTCTTTACATCATTAAAGAAATACGCCAGATTATTAGCCATCTCCTTATGCCCGGTTAAAGCTAACTGAGGAAGTAACATGCCCATCTCAAAGGTTGTATCTATGTGCTCTTCCATAGCCCCGGGTCTGGTTTTTAAAACTTTGCCTTCCGCATAGCGCTTATGCCAAAGTTTGATTCTTTCAGCCTGGGCCTTAATCATATTATTTATTTCAGCCGGGGTAAGGACTTTGGCAATATCGTAATCTTTGTCCCAGCTGATTTTTACTTCCCGGTCCAAGGAGTGATAAGGCACATTGATGAAACTATCAAAAATCGCCTGGCGTTCTTTGACTTTCATCTTAGGGTATTCGGGTATTTTCTGCTGAATTATATGTTTAGGCTCGCCAGCAAATAGTTTCCTGGCTAGCGTATTGAAAATATTATTAAACCTTCTATTCTCAATTTTATTGCGGATTAAATCCATTAAATCCGCTTCCTGCAGGTAAGGTAAAAGCGTAAGGTCACCGATTATTTTCCATAACGGATCAGGTTTGATTGAATTAGCCTTATACCTGGTTACGGTCTTATGCCCGTTAACCGGGTCTATCATGAACAAGTCAACCAATACATATCCGTCTTTATCATCGTTCACCTCGGTTAAGGATTGAATAGTATGGCTTGTCCCTGACTCAAAATTAATCATTACTATGGGAGTCATCCCATCCACATCATAATAAGTCCTGACTATAGAATCCACCTCTACACCGTTCTCATTAGTAAATTTATAAATTGATTTCTTCATCCACATCCTCTTGTTCGGGCCAAAGACCCTTACCGATTCACCACCGCCCTCCATTCCAAATACATAGGTATTACCCCGACTGTCTGAAGTTACCCGGCCTATATCAAGATTAGAATTAATCTTAACGTCTTTGTTATCCTCATTAAAATATTTGCCGATAACACTCTTCAAAGTCATATTTTGCTCAATGATTTTTGCTTCCGGAGCAGGTTCAAACCATATACCGTTAAACCAGGCTTTTATACTAGCCCAATTAGTGCTTATCCAGCCAGATATACCTCTTTGATCTTCTGCCTTAGCTGTACCATCACCTAAAACGCCCATTTCACTGATATAAATCCGGGTGCCTGCTTTATCAGTTTTAAACTGGATATGGATATCTTTAAGATTTTTAATATCAATTCCTTTTTCAGCGAGAGTCTTAAGAGAAATAAATCTAACGAAATTATACTTAGTATCATCAAACGGGATTACGGTGCGGGTTGCCATATCCGCATCTCTTTTATCAGGATAATAATCCGGATTACTCAAAGACGGCTTCCAGAAATCATTTTTATTGATCTTAACCAATCTATTATTTTTATCCCTGATTGCCAGGTAATAATCAGCCCCTTCTTCAGATACAGGCTCAACAAGATAGAAATAGAGAAATTCATAACCTGAGAGATTTAACTTATCTTTTAGCGAGGTAAACTTAACAGACTGCCAGGCTGAAATAACATTAAATTCTTTTAAACCTGGAGTCTGGTACGAATAAAGCCAGTATGCCCGGTCATTATCCTTATTCTTATTTAAAGACTTGCCCTGGGCGTCTCTAATATCTACTATCACATTACTGAATTTATCTAACCACTGGGTGTTCTTATACAATATGCCTCGGGTATAAGCGCTTCTTAATGTTTCTTCTTTCTTAACCCAATATTGGTCCGGCATAGTAGGCAGATGCGGATTCTTGGCTACCCCATTGATATTATCTTCTCCAGGATATTGATTTTTAATTTCTTTTACAGGAAATATCTTGGATTGCCCGATTAAGCTCTCTATCTTTTCCAATGACGCAAATGACTTTTCTTCTTTAGAAGCTACTATTGCTGCGCGTATCTTCTCTGTTTCTTTTTCAATTTCTTTTTTGTTCGTATCTTCGCGGGTAAGATGCTTTGCTAAATCAAATGTGCTGCTTTTGATCTCTCTGCCATATTCATTGTAATAAATTAAACTTAGGATTTTTGAATCTTCGCTTAATCTTAATCTGATGAGTTCGTTGCAGTATATCTCTCTAAACATCTCTTTAGGCATTATTGAATTACCATTATCCAGATAAACAATCCTGTTTTTGCTAGTCTCGGTAAACGCTCTTCCATTGATATCCCTGACCTGCCTGTAATCAATAGTGTCTTCGATCTCCGAGCTCTTCTCTTCAACTAACTGAGTACTGGTTGGCATTAACTTGCGGAATTCTTTTTTGAAAGATGAAGCCTCATGCCAATATTTTCCATATATTATATTGGTAATATAATCATAAAGGCCGTCAGAATATTCACGTTCAGCCGGGCCCTGATGCGGGCTGGCGAAGTTAAAGGTGAATATTTCTTCTTTTTCGCCGATACGCTTGCCGACCGGTATATAACGATAGCTATAGGTCAGATTTTCGTTCTGCTTATCTAATAGTATTAAATAAATCGGCTGGGCATCTTTGCCGTCTTCATTCTTTGAAACCATTTCCAACCTGGAATACAAAATACCTTCTTTATTCAATAAATTTACTTTAAAATTATATACTCCAGTCTGGGCATTAAAGGTCCGGTCAATAAACGGCTGTCCAAAGTCATTGCGTAAATCAATATATTTAGTCGAAGGCAGGGCAATATCACCTACCCCAAAGCTATTAGAGTAATCATTTGAATCGTAAGCTATTACTATCCTCTCCCCGGGTATTCCGGCCACAGCTAATATTGATCTATCTAATAATGTGCCGGCCGGGGCCATCTTTATATTAGAAGGCCTAAAGAAATAATCCTTTTCTCCCCGTATCCTCGTCCCACCGCCGATTATGATACCGTAAACATTGCGTTCAAAATCCGTATCTGCGGTAACAGGACCAATTTTACGATTCTCATAAGCGTCGTAAGTAATACTTTCACTTATCGGCTCATCGAAAGACTTTTGCGGATCATAAACTTTTTCCCTGGTTGCGCCGGTCCTGTGGTCTTTTTCTTGATAAGTATGGATAACTTTTCCATCCGGGTATATCTTAATCCCGGTTAGATTTAAATCTCCAGAAATTATGGTTTTATCCTCACCTATAACCTGGATATCAGAATGGATCATTACTCCTGCTTTGTTATATTTCAGGGTAGTTTCTGTCTGATAACCGATCTTCCCTATCATATCTCCGCGCACTAAATCATACGTCTCTATCAATTCCGTATATTTACCATCTTTTATCAATTCAGCTATCATTTCCGTATATTTGCCATCTTTTATCAATTTGGCGAATACATCGCCTCTGGATTTAATATCTTTGACTTTCTTATAAACTTTTCTCAATTTATAATCCACATCGATTACCTGGCCGACTTTTCTTAATATATCAAACTTGCCGGTCACTTCGTTAAAAGCGTAGGTATCGGTCCTTACCTCTCTGCCATTTACGTCGCGGATAATCAAGCTTAACTTATCACCTATCTTCTCTTGAATAATTCTGTCTTCGCTATCAAAGATCTTTTCTTTTACCGGTGCACCGCGCAAATCGATTTCTTTTACTACGCGCTTATCGCCAACTTCTTTTACTTCAAATATCCTGACTACGTTATCCAAAGTCTTATAAATGGGCTTGCCGCTATCAGAAATACCTATCTGAACTGTGCGGGTTTCTCCGGTTTTTCCGGTATCATCTACTATAGCTACCGGCCACTCTCCCTCGCGGGCCTTGCTATAATCAAAATAAGTAGTCTCCTGATATTCCGGGTCTTTTCTGGAAATAAGATAATCATCCCTGTCTTCATCATAGGTATATAGGTCTATGGTCTTAAATCCGGTGATAATATTGGTCTTCTCAACCACTAAATTACCATTACTATCGTATTTTACCGGTCTTAAAGAAACCATCCATTCCAGATGCGAATATGGCGGGCCTTTTCTTAAGTCATCAAGAACTATCTTGGCCCGTTCAATCTGTTTCTTCCAGCGCATTAAATTTTTAAATTCCCTTCTTAATTCTTTAGCTTCTTTGCCGAATTCCACCTTCTTAGTAACCGTTTTTCCATCGTATTCGCCTTCATAATTGAAGTTATTAGCTATTATCTTACTCTGCTGAGAGAGGGTAAGCTTGGAAATTTCAGCCAATGCCCCGATTACTTCCTTTGATCCCGGTAAGGCTTTAATTAAATCGCCTGAAGTTTTATCAATAATAACAACGCCGCCTTCGGTGACTATCCGGATAGAATTTACCAAATATTCTTTTGTTTCATGGGAAAGCCTATTAAATATAACATCCCAGAGGCTCTTAACTTTAGTTTCTAACCTATTGACTTCTTTCTGAACTTTTTTAGCCTCATTAATAAACTGGATCAAAGACTTCTGGTTTTCAAAAGAAAAAATCTGTTTGGATTCATTCATCTTTAATCTATTAGCTATCTCAAGGTTAGCCATTGCTAATTCTAATCCTGAAATAGTGGCCTTTAATTCTATAATGTCTTCTTCCATTCTCGGATCTTTAATTATAGAAGTAAGCTTATCTAATATTAAAGTAGATAAATATACTGTTTCTTTCCTCTGGTTAACTGTAAATTCTTTTTCCAGGGTTTTTAACTGAGCTTTCAGCTCGTCACCTAATAAATCCGGAAGTATTTTGCTTAAGAATTCCGGCTGGGCCATTAATTTATGTACCAGCTCCCGCCTTCCTATTTCAAGTTTACCGAATATTGCTAAAAGCTTTCTTCCTGTTTCAATAAAATTAGTCTCTAAGACCGGTTTACCCAAGATATCATCGCTAACCAGGGTGCGGCTCATTTGTTTTCTTATTGTATCCAACTGATCAAGTAGATACTTAGCCTGATAAGTCAGGTCCTTAAGATTATCGATACTGTTTATTAACCCCTGGTCCTGATGGTTATTCCTGGCTTCCTGCGACATCCTATTTAAAGCATCATTCTCCGCTGGCGGGGCTTGTACAGCCTGCTGAGCCACTTTATACCTGCTTAATATATCCGCGCTTATCCGTTCTAATTCCTGAGGGTTATCTTTTAAATCATTGAACAGGCCTTCTATTTCTTCCTTTAATAGGACAGTCAGGCGTTTACCGCTAATATTATCTGTCCAGATATCTTTAATTAAATCCTTTTGCTGCTGTTTATGTAAAACCCTATCCTTGGTCACCTTTACCCTAAGCCTGGCCTGGGTAATATCCTGGATTAAATTATGGATTCGGTTGGCTCTGGCATTGATTTCCAGGGGTAATTTTTGATAAGCAATAAAAGATTCCGGCTCCAGCCTATTAACCCGGGTATCTCTTAAGCTTTTTTCATTAACCAAAGACTGTCTTGCATTTTCAAGCTGAACGGCCTCTGCTTTAACTACCTCAAGTGCATGGTTAATAACTAAGTTCCTGAATGCTTCCTTTGAGCCATTATTAATTAAGGTTCTCCATTTTATTTCCACCTGGCCGGATACGCTATCAAGCTTTGAGGTTATTGCCTGCAATTCCTTAGACAAAGACTCTCTTTCTTCTATTGCGTTAGCCCTTGACTGATTCTTGCTGATTTCATTAGATGCCCCTATTAGTTCTTTCTCTTGAGTAATTAATCCTTTCAGTGCCTGGATATCATCCGCATTAATTCCTTCTATTTTTTCGGCTTCTATCAATAGGCTTTCTTTATCCAGATAGTTAATTATGTATACCAACTTATTATCATCCAAAGAATCCAGATTGTTTAAACCTTTGACTAATATATCCCTTAACCAAAGCTCTGAATTAATCAATTTAATCTTATATTCCAGGCTATGTTCCTGATGAAAATCAGCCTGGGATTTAATAGTTGTTCGCAATAATTTACGCAGGAAAGCATGGGCTGGGTCTATCCAGGCCGCTTTATCAGCGTCAACATTCGCGTCTTTATTTAAAACGGGCTTTTCTGTCTGACCTATAATATTATCCCCGGCTAATTTTTCCACATCAATTCCGTACAATTCCAGGTATTGTTTTAACCTTTCTTCGGAAGCTTTATACATACCTACATTATCTAAATATTTAGCCTGGCTATCTCTAAAATCATCCATGGTTTTTAGCAAGTCTTCCATGGAAAGCAGGCCCAGATTAAATGAATTAATGTTATCTTCCAATTCCTTACCGGCTTTCTGATAAGCTATTCTACTGGGCTCTATGGCCTTGGCTGCCCCAAATAAATTAATTTTCATCTGCTCAATTTCATGGCTGATATTTCTTAACTCTTCTTCTGATAAAGCCTTAGCCTGTTCCCATTCCAGTTTCTTGATTTTCTCCTGTAAAGATTTCTTGCCGAATATATCCAGCTCCCAGTTTATAAATAAACCTAAGAAATAATCCTTATCAACGGTTAACACCGCTCCTATATTAAAGCTCCATCTCTTCTTGACTTCCAATTCCCAATTTAACTTCTTGTTCTCTATCTCTGCAAGGGCAGCAATTAAGCGGGGATCGTTTAATTTAATCTTATTTTTCATTTCTTCGATAAACTTAGGGCTGATTATCGTATTGCCGTTTACGCAGTCTAACAGGCTATTAGTGTCAAATTCGGCGTTCTCAGGTAAATTAAGCTTGATCTTTAGGCGCTCAGACAGGGTATTTAACTGTCTTTTTAAGCTAAAGAGCCTATAAACAATATCTTTTTGCTCTTTTTCAGCCCTGGTTAAATCTTCACGGTTATAATATTTCAATGATTCTGCTAATTCCTTAGCCTTTTTATATATTTCTTCGGTCTTTTCCGCATACAAACGATTGTATAATTTTAATTCCTTTTCCAGCATTGTGTAGGCTACAAGGTCTCCGAACAACTCCAGGTTGATCTTCATCCTGGCTACCCCTAAACCATATCTAGCCTTCAATAAATCGCTCTCAGCCTCTTTAATTCTGGCAGCGCGGCTTATGATATCTATTCTCTTGGCTAAGCCGACCTGGATAGTTATCCCCTTATGGTCCAGCCACTTTACCGCATAAGCCGGGTCTTCCTTTAATATCTGGGTAAATGCTTTTTTGGCTATATCCAGCTTTTCTTCTTTATTTTTGATTAAACTCTCTGCCCTCTTTATGCTGTAATGCGAATCAATTACCCTGGTTAATAAATCCGGGGTCAGGGATATTGTTTCTTTAGGCGAGCCCTGGATATCTTTGGCTTCTTCTTTATCTAAGCCATATTTTAATCCCCCTATCTCTTTCAGCACATAAATCAACCTCTTCCAGGCAGTGATTTCTTTCTGCCTCCAGTATTCAATCTCTTTATCCAGAGACTCTACCCCGGAATCCTGAGCACCCATTTTTCTTTCAAAACTCGCGGCATCCCATTCTTTCCTGCGTTGCTCTAATATCCATTCAGCTAATTCTAAGTCTTTGGCATTAAGTTTGATCTCGCTTTTTAAACTGACCCTATCCATCTCGGCATTGCGCAAAAATTCCTCTAAATCAGCTTTGCTATTCAGGTATATTTCTTTAGACTTAACCACATCCAGCAAATCTACTTTGGGATTCCTGAACAACTGATAGAACAACCTGAAAAACTCTATCCCCAGGCTGATAACATTCGGAGCTAACCGCACGCTTATTTCTCTTTTGCCTCTTTGTGTTATCTTTACTTCAATATCCTCAATTTTTACCTTCTTTTCTATGGAACCGACAAAAGGAGCAAAATCAAAACCTAAAAGCCAGGAAGAATTAGCCCTGCTGAATTCCTTCATAATCTCTTCCCGTGAGTATTCCTTACCGATGGTAATAGGCAAGCTGTAATTCTGCTCTAAGAGGCGGTTAATATAGGTGCTGATAGATTCAATTTGTTGCCGGCTATCGCTTAAATCTATTTCAGCAGCAGCCAGGTCCCTCTCTGATTCTCTATATTTGGATTCTAATTCAAAACCTTTATTAAACTGGCTCTTGATGAAATCGCGCTTTTCCCTTAATCCTTCAGCTACCCGTTTTTTAGCGCTATAAACATCCTCAACCACCTGAAGGGTAATAAAGCCCTGCATGATTTCTTCCAGGAGATTATTAATCGCAATCTGTTTATCGTCCTTACCCCTGGCCAAGATTATCTCTGCCTGTTTCTTTTCCAGGCCTTTTTCTGTATAAGTTATCTTTAAGCTGACTAAATCCGTAAACGCGTTTATATCCAGGTTATTCACGAAATCCTGGCCGATAATAAGATTGGCCTTCCAACTGCTGCTTTTGGATTCACTGGTTGATTCTGCCTTATTCATAACTTCATCGGCATTTTTAACTTTACCGGAACGCTCAATAATCTTCTCAATAGCCTTAGCCAGGCTATCCAACGATGTGACTGATTCATGCTTAGAATTAAACAACGCATCATCTGCGGCAGTCACCTTGCCTAATTCAGCTAAAGCAATTTTGGCATTCAGATATTTTGTTTCTCTGTTATTCTCCATAACCAGGATAGATTTCTTTAGCTTATTGAATTCATCGGCTATGTCCCTTATCGAAGCTAAATAATACGCATAGTCATTTATCTTCACACTCAACAATTCGGCGCTTTCTTTTATATTCTTGCCTACCAGGCCATTCTCAAATAAAACCTCCCTGGCTTCCTTTAATTCTCCCTCCTTGTCTTTCTGGGCCTGGGCTAAATCCATACGCAGCTGCCGGCTCTGTTCCTGTTGAATCCTTAATTCGGATTTTTCGGTCCGGTACTTATTCAGCCCTTCAGGATTCCATAGGTATATATTAATACCCCAGCCGAAAGTAAGGGTATTGTTACCATTAGAGCTTAATATGGGGATATCCGCTCCGGCAGTAACCCAGGGCAGGAATTCCGACTTCTTAATAATGGTCGTTATGTTTTGTTTCTCTAAAGCCAGGTTGCTGGCAATTAAATTCAAGTTAAATTCTTCAATCCTTATGGAGCTGATAACTTTGTCCATTTCTTCCAGGGAATTGATTCCGGTTATAAAATTATCTTTGCTATTATCTCCGGTCATAAACTTTATTTTCTCCTGGGCGGACTTATTTATTCTCCGGGAATCCGCTAATGCCGCTTTTAGCTGTTCGGTCATCTTCTCGATTATAATGTAATCCGTATCCACGGCACTGCCTTCATTAACCCTGTTTTTAACTACTTCGGAAATTGTGTTTAAAATTCCTATCAACTTATTATAAGCGGCCTCTTCTTTTTCCGTCTTATATAAGGATATGTAGGCTTTTACCAGCTCTGCGCGGGTCGAATACTCTATGGCGATCTTTACCTGATTCTCCAATTCATCAATAGCTTTCTGGTTAAAATCGGATGACTTTATCTTTGCCAGGTCAATTAAGAATATCGGTTTAAAAGAAAGTGATGTCGCGTCATGTCCGAGCTGGTTAAAGCGCGAAGTAATATCAATCAAAAGATTGGGTAATATATCTTTCCAACCGAGTTCTTTAGCTGCCTGGGCAATCTCTAATTTTCTCTTCAGGACATCTATCTTCCCGCCGTGTTTCTTAGTTTGTTCTATGCCCAGTCCGATAACTTGCTCAAGCTTAATAGCCCTGTTTTGTTCTGTCGCTAAATCAGCTCCTGACCCGGGCATATCAACACTTGCATTTAATTCCTGGGCGTCTGAGGGCTTAGTGGATTCCGATGCCTTTCTGGGATTAGCGATAATTTCTAGTACCTTGTCTAAATTATCCTCCTGGGTGGTGAATGATTTGAGATCAGATAATATATCCTTAAATCTCTGCTGGATCTTCTGGAAAGAAATATTATTATTCAAATCCCGGATTAATTCCTCTACTAATGTCCCTATTTTTAATCTGGGCAGCTTCTCTTCTGTCTTAGGCATTTCAGGAAGCCCTGACTTGACGAATTCCTCCAATAACTGCTGATTCTTCTCCATCGCCTGTTTTACATCTTTACCGCTCTCCTTCTCCAACCATAACAAATGATGATAAACCACGGCCTGCATAAATTCGTTGATCCGTAATCTTAAAGGAACATCTTCTTTAGTCAGAGTATTAAACCTGTCGGCTTTTCTTAATTCTTTTTCCATTAATTCTTTAAATCTCATAACATCAGCTATATAGCCAAAAGGCATTAACTTCATATTCAGGGTTTTTCTAGTGAAGTCATCATCCCGGAAAGCGCCGATTTTGGTTAAATACTCTTCCGCTTCTTTCCAGTCTTCCCGGGCATCCTCAACCTTAGCTCTCTGATACTTAATATTATTAGTCAATGACCTGATTTCTTCCTGCAATGGCAGGGCTTTTTGTTTTTCCAGCCCTAAAGTCCTTTCCAGGGCCGCGAAATTGCTCTCTGATTCCCTGAGGTAAATTTCTTTGCTATCCCGGTCTTTCTTTGCCCAATCCACAATCACAGAAAGAATATCCGGATCAGGGTTATGCTTTACCATAGCTCTCATTTGTTCGAGTAATTTATCCTGTTCAACGCGCTTGCTTAATAAATATGAGAGCAGATAGGCTGTTTTCTCGTCTTCGCGGCTGGCATAGGATTTAGCGTTTTCGCCGGTTAATTTCTTCTCTTCCAGCCAATCCTTAGACTCAACATTGGCCTTCTGGATCTGACGATATATTTCTCTTAAAGCCATAAGGTTAGCCTGAATATCTAATTGCTTCCTAAGTTTGATCTCCTTAGGATCAGATTGTTCCTTGGCCTCAGTAATTTTCTTTGCAAAATCATTGCTTTTAGATAAATCTAACTTTGCGTTATGTAAAAAGTTAGTTAATAATCCGAAAAAATTCCTTAAAGCAGTAGGAACGGAGAAGGCAGGCTTTATATCGTCTTTTTCTTTCTGAAGAGAATGAGTAATTACCGGGGGAGCTGGTCCGGCAAGAGGATTAAGCTCAACGGGTTTCTTGGATTTATCTTCTTTGGCCTGTATTGTCGCCTTATTTACTTGAAGATCAGGAACGATATCCGCTTTCCTATACGCCTTATTCCCTGTTTTTTCTTGTTTGTCTATCTTTTGGGCGGGAGGAATCTGATTTTTCTCTTTATCGCTCTGGCCTGATATAGGTAGCAGCAATATTTTCTGGCCGGGATAAATCTTGTTAATATTTACAATGGATGGATTACTCTTTTCAATCAAACTCTTAAACTCGCTCCATACAAAACGCGCAGAATAGCCTTCTTTCTTCCATATCTTCCAGAAGTTATCCCCTTTCTTCACAACATATTCTTCTGCCGCCGGCCTCTTATACTTCTCAGGTACAGCAAACGGGTCCGGCCGGCTCCTGATTTCTGCTTCTCTTGCGCGGTCAATCTGTTCTTGCGTTTTCTGCTTAACGGCCTCTGCCTGGACAACTTCAACAGGCTTGGCTGGCTTTTGTTCAGAAACGGGCTTTATGGCTGCCGTTTGAGGAATAACTGTTTCTTCTGCGGCCTTTTTCTCTACTACCTTCGGCACCTCAACCTGTAATCTTTCTTTGGCTACCGGCTTCTGGCCCTTAAAAACGCGCCTTAGCGCTTCTTCCGTAGTTTCTTTTTTCTGCGGTTGCGCAGGTTCAATCTTCTTTCTGACAACCAGTGGCTGTGCAAGAACCTCCTCGGCTTTCTTCGAAGCTTTTGCCAGACGACGAGCTTCCTTTTCAGCGGCTATGCGCCTTGCTTCAAGTTTCGCCTTTTCCTCTGCGGCCTGGCGGGCAGCTTCTTCTTGGGCCATGCGCTCGGTTTCAGCTTTTATATATTTCTCTACGGCGGCGTCGGCCTGGAGTTGCGCCTCTGTGCCCGGCATAACTTGCTTTTCTAACCGGGAAACTTGTTTTGTGTATTTAGAAGCTGGTTCTATTTTAAGAACTGGCGGCGTCCGTACGTTGGCCTTTAAAGCTGCTATTTGTTTAGCGGCCAATTTAACTTCTGGACCGGTGGATTTCTCTCCTTTTTCATTTATATAATAAGATGTCTTATAGTTAACCCCTCCGTGTCCGGGAACAATAATTATCTGCCTATCTTTTGAATCTCCGGCATAGACCCGGGCCAATTTTTCTGCCTGGGCCATTAAATCTTCAAATCTTTCCGGAGTCAAATTTAATATTCCTTTAGCCTGGTCAAATTCCAACAAGGCAATGTTGGGATGGTCTAAGATATGCGAAATAATACCTTCGCCTTTATAATTAACTTTTTTAACCTTCTGGGATTCAACTTTCATTACCGTTAATTTCCCCTTGGCATCTCGGGAAAATAATATTACTCCGGGGTGAGAATTTGCGTGGACCTCTATTATTACGGCATCGTGATATCTGCTGCGGATGTCTTCTACGATTCTATTAAAATAGTCGTTTCCTTTAATCCCTGCGGGAACCTCATAGTAAACCGCATTTAATCTATCGGCAAAGGCTTGGGCTAAACCAGCATTTATGCGGCCTTCGGGCATGTTTTTACCATTGCCAGAGGCTAAGATGCGGGAAATTAGTCTTTGATATTCATAACCGGCTGTTTTTTTAGAAATACCATTCTCGTCTTCAGGGAAATATTGAGTATCATTAGGTAATTTTATTGCCTTACCGGCATATATAGTATAATCATCATCCAGGCTGTTTGCCGTCTTGACAATCTCCCTGAAATCACTCCAGGGAATGTTTTTATCCATATCCCAAATCTTCCATAGAGTATCCCCCGGATTAACGGAATAGTTATTATGTGTGGTTAAATCCGAAGCGTTTGCAATGGCAGTGAATATCCCAAAAGACGCTAAAGAAACCCCCAAGATAATCAGGCCTGCGTTTGCAAACGAAAGTCTGAATGATTTACCGGAAATAACGCGGACTGCGGGGAATAATTCCCATATTATCTTATTGGCGGCCCGGTAAGATTGTTCGAAAATTTCCCCCTTCCGAGCTTGTTCAATATAGATGCGGTTCGCCTTCTTTAAACTGTTTATTTCATTTTCTAACCGAGCGGTCTCTTTTATAAAACTGTCTTCATCTTGGGACTCAAAGCGCATATCCCGATACATTGACAGCTTGACCTCTAATTCCCTAATCTTCGCAGGATGGATGCTCTTGCCATAATGATATTGGATCCGCCCTAATTTTATTAAGGCTACTTTCAAACCTAAATAAGATACAACTCCTTCTATGATCAGGCGTAATTCTTCTCTGGAATTATCAATTATAATTCCTAAAGATTCCAGTAATCCAACATAGGCTTTGTCCGTGAGAATCTCTCCTGCCAAAGATTTTGCCTCTTCTTCAGAAAAATCAAGATTATGAATTCCATGGACATCAAGGCCCTGGTAAGATAATATCTCTTCCTGTAAATATTCGGATATCATATTGAGTACTTCTCTTCTGCGCTCCTGCTGAGAAGGCATCTGGTGGTAATAAGCAACATACCCTTTTAGCCATTTGGAATAACCGCGGAAGACGTTGTAGGTAAGCAATTCTTGCGAGTTAATCGGCTCTTCTATCTTGAACCGCTTAACCTCATTCTCTAACTTTCCCTTTTCTTGGCGTAATATATTAATCTCTTCTCTGATCCGAGCAATGATTTCCAGTTTGGTATCTTTAGTACAAACGTCTGAAATCAAATCCTTGAATCCTAATTCTTCCAGTTGTCCCTTGGCTATCAAATAGGCTTCGCCTATATCTTTATCTTCGGCAATTGTATTTATTGTTTTCCAGGTATTTAATAAAGCTGATAGCTTGGTATTAATCTCATTTAGAGGATAAGTTATACCTTCGATCTCGGCAAGCCGAGCAAGGGACCCGTCCATTTTAAGGATTAAATCTGTGAGCGCCTTTCTGCCTTTCGGTAACACATAGCCCACAAAAGATCCCTGCGGCTCGGCGGAGGTAATTACGCTTAAAACGGCGCTAGAGGAAATATCCAATCTTGTGTTCACTGCTGCGCCAAGTTTAACCGGGCTGGAGGACTTAACCGCCTTAATCACCACGATGTTACCTTCGCGTCCAAGATAGTTCTTGCTCCGTTCAGTGGCAAGCCTAATTTTATCCCATCCGGATTTATATAGTGCCCGGATAAGGGGCGCGTCCTGCTGTAATTCCTCCGTATCAATCATTACTCCAAACGCTATAGCCTGCGATATGTTGTTATGAAGCTCATCTACGATGCTAAAGGGGAGCTCTATTGCCGGATTTTCCCGGACTAACTCCAATAAGAAACCATCCAACTTAACTATATATTCGTCAGGAAGGAGCCCGTTGATTACGATTAATGTCTTGGGGTGTCTTACCTCGTAAAGCTTCAATTCTGTGCCCACCAACGCCAGTTCTTTCAGCCTCTCTAAAATAAGAGTAAATAACCCTTCTCCTCTATGTTCGTAAATATTAACATCGCCTATGCCGATAAGATTACGCTGCAGGCTCAGGGTCAATTTCCCTATGGCGTTGTTTATTTCTTGCTCTCTTTCTCCCAGAATAAATAATTCCAAACTTATATCTTCTTCTGACAATGGCCAATCAGCGGTAATTAGCTTATATTCTTCCCCTTTATTATCTTTAAAGTGATAAGACCTTAACCCTGAAGCTATATCTTTAACTGCTCCATTGGTACGGCCTGCCGGGCTGGAGGAAGATTTAGCTGCATTCAATAAGCTTACCGTAATTTGAATAAGCCCTTCAATCTTATACGGCTTAGGACAATTCTTCACCAATTCGGTCTCGATTACCCGCTCTGTGCCACTGATAAAGATAATCGGCAAGGAGCTATTGATTACAACCACCCTTTCGATCAATTCTGTACCGAGCATGCCCTGGCCCATACGGTTATCTACTGTCATTAAATCAAACCTTGTTTCCTGTAATCTATTTAGAGCCTCCTCGGCGGTTTTAGCTTCCTCCACCTCATAGCCTTTACCTTCAAATATCATTCTAAGTATCTCTCTCTGGTTAAATTCATCATCTACCACGAGAATCCGCACAACCGGGCTGGAGGATGTAAGGCTTGAGGCTACGCCATCAGATATTTTCTGGGTTAACGATTTTAACTGTTCATTGGCAGATTCAATGCGCTTTATAATATCAGCCGTATTTTTCTTGTTAGTTGCTTCTGATAGCGCCTTTAAAACGTCATTTCTTTTAAAAGCTAATAAACGCCGAGTTTCATAAATCTGCTCCTCGAAACATTCCAGGAAATCATCTCTAAATTTATGCGCGTATTCGCCGGAGCCGCCGTTCTCTATTATTTTAGCGATCGCTCCTTTTAGCAAAGCTGTTTGTTCTTCGAGCGCATCCTTCGGTTCTTTACGTAAATACGCGAATGAGGCGGTTAAATCAATATTAACAATTGTGGTAATTCTATCGCCATACGCGAAACTGGCTACGAGATTGGTAGCGCTTCTATCTGCTAAACCTATCATAAACGCGGCTGCCGCTGCTCTGCCAAGTTCACAGGCGTATGAATACCTGAAATTCTTAAAGCTAAGATTGGCGGTTGGAAGTTCATTCAGGTTCAAATTGCCTATCCATTCATATAAATAATAATTGTATACATAACCTGTTATGAATTTAGTGTTTGGATTGGGCAAATGAAGCGCTCTTAAGGCATCTGAGCCGGGAACCTCTTGGTCTCCTAACCTGGAGGTTTTTACAAAATAAGGCCTTTTCTTTGTAAATACCTGACAGACTATCCGTTCTTCTATACCGTCTCCGAAATTTTTAATTTCTACGCGCTCCCTCGGTATTGAAATTTCTGATTCACTAACTCCAAAATATTTAGCCAGAGATCTTTGAATGTCTGATATAAATGCTTCTTTTAATTCCGTATAGCCCATATCAGACATCGGGCTGGAGGCAGACCCTATATTAAATTCCAGGTATTTTAATATTGCTTCGACCGCCGGGCCTTGGAATAAAACAACGGCCGTTTTATCAGCGTCGTTAATTTTCTTAGCGGAAGTTAAGTTGAAAATTGATTTAGAAGGAAGATTGCCTTTGTCTGCCTGGCTCAATTCAACTAATGCAAACGGTTTAACTCGTTCCTTTGCAAAAGTAGTTAGATCTAAAATGGAAATTTTGCCTTCTTGAAGTTTTGCGCCCACGGCAATATGATAATATTTATCTTTATTATAGTAGATAACGGCGGCAATATTACCGGGTACAAATTTAAGAGCCAGGTATATATATCCGATCAGGGCATGAGCGGGGCAGGCATATTTATTCTGGCTGGATATCTTTGCCAGGTCAAACTCCGGATAAAGCGATCTGATAAGCGCGTTAAACACGGATTCTAATCTTTTTTCCGCGCCAAGAAAACTCACTGCCCGCGATACCCACTCTAAATACGCAACACTATCTTTACGTAATCCATCCGGATAATAATCTCTCCCGCCTCTTAACATCACCTCGTCAAGAATATCAATTACTGGTTCCTGGCCGATCTTTAACGCGGCTAATATCTCTGTTAATTTTTGTTTGATCTCAACCTGGGAAACCGGGCTGGAGGAACGCCTTCTGCGGTTTCTTTTATTCAAATCTCTCCAATTTGAATCATATCTGTACATAGACCTATTGTGTTTCTTGCCAGATAATAACCGCCTGACTAAGCGGTATATACCGTAACCCGAGAAAACAAGCACAGCTAAAACCCAGATAGTCTCAAGAATAACCGCGATCCTGGACATAATGGCGTATTCCATGTAAGATGACTTATAGCCCAGGCTATTTTGATTTTTATGAATACGGCCTACAATGGCGGGGTTAATTCCTGACTTTCTAAGGATAAGTTCGATTATATCTTTTCTTTCATTGAATATATCCGCTTCTTCATATCTAAATGCCTGTTCATACTCGCCAAGGTGAGCATATACTGCCGAAATTATACGGTTTTCGCTTTTTAAAATTCCGCTTTCTTTAATATGCTTAATTTCATGGGCTATCGCCGCTCTAAATAAAGCCACCTCCAATAATTCTCTCTCCTGCGGATCTTTTCCCAGGACTCTGGCTGTTTCCTTAATGCCTTTTAAGTTGATTTTAATATATGGGTTACCAAAAATTTCCTTTAACAAAGCATGTTCCGGACCGTTCGAACTTATGCCTATCGCCGGGATAGTATTGTCTATTGATATATCTACTCTGCCGGATAATTTGTCAATAATAGTATTTATATCCGGAATGTCATTATTATGGATATAAGCTATAGCCTTATTTATAGCAGGATCGTAAGGTAATTTGGCTAAATCAAGCGCAAAACCTGCCTTAGACATTATTGCCAAAGTTAATCCTAAAATTACACCAAAAATCCAATTTTTGTTTACCGCTGAACTAGAGGAAGCTAAATCAGCGGCAGCAGGGCTGCTAACCGCTGATTTAGTTGACCTTGTAAGCCGGAACTCCGCTATTCTTAGCGGCGATGTAGCGGGCGATAATGCTATCGCGGTCATGACCGGTGAGGACCCGGCTAAACCGTATCCATTTGTGCTGGTAGAATTCAACCACCCTGCCAGTTCCCTGGTTAATGAAATAAGTTTTGATTTGTTCCCCATCGCGAATGGTGCCGTAAACGGTGTTGCCCCTAACGCTTTCAATAAGTTGTTCAAACATTTTGCACCCCTTTCTTTAATAATTTGTTGTTCTGGAAGCCCCGAGCGGGTCATTTCCCCGGAGGTTGGGAGCTCGAGGCCTCCAAAAACAACAATAGCCGTAACTACTATTCCTGCCACGGAAAGAATAGTTAACGGCTGGGTTAAATTTATAATATTCCGGTTTAATAGCAGTAATACGGAAAGGAT
>JAHKAP010000043.1 GCA_018825985.1 Candidatus Omnitrophota bacterium | reverse complement strand
GAATGACTTCGTAGATATGGTCTGCGTAGGTGAAGGAGAATACCCCATGCTTGAGCTTGCTAATAGCATGCAAAAGGGCTTAGTTGATTACTCCATTAAGAACATTTGGTTTAAGCATAACGGTAATATTATCCAGAACGATATAAGGGAGCTTTTAGATAATCTTGACAGCTTTCCTTTCGCGGATCACGATATTTATTATGACTTAAGTAAATTTTTCAAAGTCGGCTATAATATTTCCACTTCTAGAGGATGCCCTAATGCCTGCACATATTGTAGTCATTCATATCTGCATGAATTATACACAGGTAAAGGAAGGTATGTGCGCCAGCGTAGCGTTTATAATGTAATAAGCGAGTTATTGGAAGCAAAGCGTAAGTTTGGCTTTGGGTTAGCTGTTTTTATGGATGACTGTTTTGGTATGGATATACATTGGCTTAAAGATTTCTCACAAGAGTATAAGAAAAATATAGGGGTTAAGTATACATGTACTATGCATCCTGAACATGTATATCCGGAATCCGCAAATATTCTTAAGGAATCTGGTTGTTGCCAGGTGACTTTAGGTATTCAGTCGCTTGATGAATCAATTCGTAAGGACATGATGGGTAGATATACATCAAATGAAGTTTTGTATAAAGCGATGAATGCAATTCAGGATGAAAATATAAACCTTTTGGTAGATAATATGTATGGATTTCCTGGTCAGGATGAAGATAATCTTATCCATTTGACCCGCTTCTATACCTATAGAAAGCCAAAGCGGATTTTCTTTTACAGACTTAAGTATTTTCCTAATACTCGTATAACAAAGAAGGTTCAGGAGTCTAATGAACTATCTGCGCTTGCATCACGGGAGATTTTGGATGGGAAAGTAAAGGTGGGCGTGTCACTTGATTCTTTTATACATTCAAGAAAAAATGGTAGTAAAATTTATTCTAGACTGCAGTTTTTCCTTTTTCTTCTAGATGTATTGCCGGGAAGAATAACCCGGTATATTATTAAAAATAGACTATATCGGTATTATCCTTCATTCCTTAATCCGGCTTTATTTGTAGCTATACGTATAATTTTCGCTAGTGATTACGATTCGCGGTTATTACGTTCAAGAATAATACTAAGTTATATAAGTTTTATGAGGAAGAGATTATGTCAAGTATAAATGAAATAGAACTAAGCAAATCATTAGGAGACGTTATTAGAGAAACGATAGGCACTTGCTCATTGTGTAGTAAGAAAGTTAAAGCTAATATTGTTGAGATCGGTGGGAAAATTATGATGTATAAGTATTGTTCCGAGCACGGATGTACCACTGTTCTTATCTCCAATCATCCATGGTATTACAAGGCGCTTACTGATTTTTACTTCGGTGTTATGCCCAAGATAATGAAGCAAAGTAGGTTCTATATATATTTAAGTAATCGGTGTAATCTAGATTGCCCTATTTGTCTTTTGGAGCCTAATCAAAAACATGTTCCGGATATTACTTTAGAGCGTTTTGAAAAAACACTTAAAAAACAAAAACGATCGCGATTTTATCTTTATGGAGCAGAACCAACGCTTCGCGATGATATAGAAGATTGGATTCGGTTGCTCAAGCGCTACGGAAATACCGTGAATATGCATACTAATGGCATAAAGCTTGCGGATTTAGAGTTTCTTAAGAAACTCAAATCTTGCGGTATTGATTACATAAGTTTACAGTTTGATGGATTTAGCGATGACGTATATATGAAACTACGCAATAGAAAATTGGCAGAGCTAAAACTTCAGGTATTGAATAATTTGCGAAAACTGAATATTCCAACCGGTCTTAATGTTACAATTGCAAAAGGCGTGAATGAAGAACAAGTTCCGCTTATTATTAATTATGCTGCTGTCAATAATTTTATAAAAGATGTAAGTTTTGCCACGGTTTCATTTATAGGTAATGCAAACAGTAACTTTCAGTCTGGTTCATTACTCATGCCTGATGAACTTATTGACATTGTAGAGTTGCATACAAAAGGTAAGATATCCAGGAAAAACGTTTATTTCTTTCAGAAACTATATTATACATTATTATCTGCATTAAAGATCCGGAGGTGCTATAATTTTCAACAACTTGCTTTGGTTAGAGATAAAGGGCGCGGTTATATTTCTTTTGACGAATTATTTAGATTGGATAGTTTAGAAAAAAAGTTAGACAAGTACCGAAAATTTCTTAATGCGGGTAACAAATTGGCAGTTTTTTATCTTTTTTATATCCTGGGACTAAATATGTTTGGAAAAAACGCGATGGCAAAGCTAAGGTGTATTCCTCTTGGAATGCCCTTGCCCGGCAGTATCTTAAATGCTAGGATTCCACCGCGAATATTATTGCTTAGTTTCGGGACAGTCTGTGATTTTTACAAATTCGATTCTCAAATTTCAAAGTATTGCGGTCAGGGTGTTTGTTTTGAAGATAAAGGAAATATTGTGCTTACAGATACCATCTCTGATTTAACTCTTTTTTATGGTAAGGAAAACCACAGGTGAAAATTACTGTTGAATGCGGGCTATACAGTTTCTGTGATTTTTAATAATTTGGTATCGCCAAATGTTGAACCTCGTCTTAACCGGTTCAGGGCATTTTATCGTTACAGTTATTTTATAAAGAATACGGTCAGGTAAGTGCATTAGAACTATTTCTAGGCAATTTATTAATATTAAATAATGATAAATAGGTTAAAAAAAATTGATCAATTTACCAAGAATGTAATCTTTGTATTTGCCGGTACATCCTTAGTATATTTCCTTGATTTAATGTGTCAACTTTTAATCGCGCATAAGTTTACTCCTAAGGATTTTGCTGTTTTTAACTCGTTACTTGCTATTTTTATGCTGGTTTCGAATCCACTTGACATATTGCAGTTGGTCGTTGCCAAATATTGTTCGGATTTTAATGCGCGGGGAGAGATTAATAAAGTTAAAGCTTTAATCTCCGGATTGTTTAGGAAATGCATTATTTTTGCAATAGCGACCTTTATCTTATCCGCATTCTTTTCATTCATTATTATGCGCAGTTTAAGAATAGATTCATATTTTTCAGGTTCTATTTTTACTTTATTGTTGACTTTTTATTGGTTAACCCCAATTTTAGGAGGGGGCCTATTGGGGCTTGAACTATTTGGCTGGTTCGTTAGCTTGGCATTATTATCCCGAATTGTTAAACTAATTTTTACAGCCTTGTTTATTCTTTTAAGCTTTCAGATTGCCGGGGCTTTAGGCGCGCTTTTGATCTCAATAATTATTGGCGTAACTATCGCGGTTATTCCATTGCGCAAATTTTTAACTGACATCAAACCGGACGGAGAGTTAAATTATAAAGAGATGCTCTTATACTTATCACCAATAGCTATAAGCAATATATGTTTTGTCTGGCTAGTTAGTTTTGATATGGTCCTGGTTCAATATTTTTTCTCAGGGCAGGAATCCGGGGTCTATTCACTGGCGCGGATGGTCGGTAAGATAGTTTTATTTTCGTCTGGAGCGATAAGCATTGTTATGTTCCCGCGCACCAGCTTCCTAAATGCCACTGACTCTAACACAAGCGTAGTGTTGAATAAATCTTTACTTTATGTTTTCTGTTTTTCCATAAGTGCAGCGTTATTCTATAACATTTTTCCTTCTTTTGTTTTAAGAATCCTTACCGGCAAGGCCTTGGTGGAATCCATTGTGTTGGGAAGGTTGTTTAGCGTATCTATGACTTTTTTTGCTCTTTGTTTTATTTTAATTAACTATTTTCTTTCACTTAGGAGCTTAAAATTTATAAAATACCTGATTTTATCTGTTGCGCTGCAATTTATAGGAATCGTTTTGTTTCATAATAGTCTTATACAGGTCCAGATAGTGCTTTGTTTTAATTCTTTTCTACTTTTTGTATTATTAATCTCAAAATCAAGATTTAAAGTAAATAACGGGCGGGTCATTCAGAATGAGATACGGCCGCAATTTTTATGAATTCCCATAATGATAATGTATTAAATATAGAAAAAAAATCAATTTTACACGGCAGGCGCCATGTTGCTTAATCACTAGAAGGGTAATTGCAAATCAAAATGGATGAAGATTTGATTAGAAGAACAAAAAGTTTATGTCCTGTTTGTTTGAATGATGTAGATGCAGAGATTAAAGAAATCGACGGCAATATATATTTATTAAAAAAATGTATAAAACACGGTCATTTCAAGGTGCTATTATCTAGGGCTGCTAAGTTTTACAGGAAGCTAGATGAGTATTATTTTAATATAATGGGTAAAGAAAATAATATTTTTGAGTATGAAATTTGGTTAACTATGAGATGTAATATGGATTGCCCCATTTGTCATTTGGGACATAGCAGATGTGAAAATAAGCTAATTGAACCATCGAGGTCAGATTTTTTAGAATTCTTAAAGAAAAATAGGGCACCGTTTTTTGTGTTTTCAGGCGGCGAACCAACCTGCCGGGATGATTTAATTGAAGTCATAAGAATATTTAAAAAGGCGAAAAGGGGAGTAACAATACACACAAACGGAAAAAAACTTATTAATATAAGTTACTTGATTGAATTAAAAAAAAGCGGCTTAGATCGTATAAATTTACAGTTCGATGGTTTTTCTAAAAGAGTATATTATATTTTTAGAGGGGAAGATTTGCTGGAAACTAAACTGGAAGTTCTAAATAATTTAAAAAAGATAGATATGCCCACAGATTTAAATATTACAATAGCTAAGAATATAAATGATAAAGATATAAAAGATATATTTAATTTTGGAGTCAGGCATAGTTTTATTAATAGCATAAATTTTTTTACCCTTTGCTATCTTGGCCAGGTAAGGGACTGGCCTATAGAAAACTATATTATGCCGGATGAGGTAGCTGATATGTTGGTAGAGGTCAGCGATGGCAAGATAACCAAAAAAAATATTTTTTTATTTCAGAAACTTCATTTAGCCGTCAAATCATTCCTCAAACAAAGATACTGTTTATATAACCAACTTTACATAGTTATTAGGAACAAGGATAGCTTTGAAGCCATTGATAAATATATTGACCTCGAGAGGGCTGAGTTTTTACTAGATTTGTATTCTAAAATATATAAAAAGAGCGAAATATTGGCGAAGTTTTTATTATTATCAATGATTCCTTTATTTTTATTTCGTGTTTCTTTATTTAAAATTAATAAAGATTTATTAAATACTGCATTTTCTTTTGTATTTCATACCACAGCTTATTTAAAAAGTAGAAAATTTCTTTTTATTAGTTTTTGTACAGGATGCGATCCATATAAGTTTGATTATAGCATTATTCATAATTGCCAGGACGAGATTATACATTCGAGCTGCACTAGTTCTGCCTTAGAGAATTGTGGCCGAGACGGAAATCATTGTATTAAAAATGAGATTAACAGATTAAAAGTTAAAAATTAGCCCTTTATTTTTTATGAAAATAGCTTTTATTAATGATTCAGTAGAACGCCTGGGCGTTGAATATATCTCAGCCGTTTTAAAGGCCAACGGCCATCAGGTTAAGCTGTTTGTCGATCCCCAGCTTTTTGACGATGAGAATATTTCGGTCAAATGGTTAAGCAGTATCTTTGACTACAAGAAGAGGTTGATTTCGGAGCTTAAGGCATATAAGCCCGATTTGATCGGTATCTCGGTTGTTACTGATTTTTACCAGTGGGCCTGTACAATAGCCAGGATGGCCAAACAGGAAATGGGCTGCCCGATCATCTTTGGGGGAATTCATCCTACCTCTGTTCCTGAGCGGGTGATCAAGAATGACTTCGTAGATATGGTCTGCGTAGGCGAAGGAGAATACCCTATGCTCGAACTTGCCAATAGCTTAGAGAAAGGTGAAATCGACTACTCGATCAAAAATATTTGGTTCAAGAAAGACGGTAAAATTATTCAAAATGAAATCCGTCATTTAATAGAAGATCTGGATTCATTACCTATGCCGGATAAAGAACTTTACTATTCGGCTAGCCCGCATTTTTCCCAATGTTACTATATTATGACCAGCCGCGGCTGTCAGTATAACTGCAGTTATTGCTGCCATTCGTATTTAAAAGGACTTTATAAAGATAAAGGAAGGTATATCAGAAGTCGAAGCGTTAAAAATGTTATAAGGGAGTTGAATATTGCAAAGCAAAAATATAGTTTCAGAAACATAAGATTTTTTGATGAGAGCCTGGGATCTAATAATGAATGGCTGCGGGGATTTTCTACTGAATATAAGAGAAGTATAGGTTTGCCTTTTATATGCTATATGCATCCTGACCATGTTACATCGGAAACATTAAAGTATTTGAAAGATGCCGGATGCCATGAGATAGAAATTGGGGTGCAAAGCGGAGTAGAAAAGATAAGGCGTGAATTACTAAATAGAAATATGTCTAACAAAGCTATCGGGAAAGCATTAAGTTTAATCAAAGGTAAAAAAATAAGCGTAATAACCGATAATATTTTTGGTTTACCTGGAGAAGTACAGAGCGATGCCATAGATCTGGCGCTTTTTTATAACAGGAATAGGGTCAGCCGCATTTATTTTTTCTGGTTAAGGTTTTATCCTAAAATAGCGATTACTGAATGGGCAAGAGAAAATATGAAGATGCCCATATCCGAGTATGAGCGGATAATGGAAGGAAATAACGGTCGGCCATTTTCCTGTGGTGGAGATATGGGCGGCAAAGACTTGATTCGTCTGCAGCTATTATTTTTTATTTTGCCATTTTTTTCGGAATTTATATTTAAAGTAATCATAAAAAGCAAGATTTATCGGATTATACCCATTGTTTATGGACCTGGCATTTTGGCGATGTTAACAAGCTTATTTTCAAGTTCCGTTAATGATAAAATTATTCATAAGAGATTCATTCTGCATTATGCTTATTCGATAAATAGACTTTTGCGAAAGGTGTAAAAAATATTTTATGGGCTTAGAATACAAGATTTCACTAGTTATACCCGCTTATAACGAGGAAGAATTAATTGAGCGCGCAATTAAAACCTCTATTGATTTCTTGTCTACTATTACGAATGATTATGAAATAATAATCGTTAATGACGCAAGTAGCGATCGAACGGGTCAGATTGTAGATAGCTATGCTCAACTTAATCCCAATGTAAAGCCAATTCATAATAAAAATAATTTGGGTTCCGGCAGGAGCCTTTTTATCGGACTTAAGAGCGCGCGGTATGATTTTGTTCTGACTAATTTCGCTGACCTTCCGTTTGATATCAATGAATTGGCCGGCATATTAACTTTAATAGTGAGGGAGGGAATTGATTTTGTTGTTGTTACGAGAATAAACAGGAAAGCAAATTCAACATATAGGAAAATAACTTCCTTGATTAATTATTGGCTAATAAGATTAATCTTCAATTTGAAAGTAAGAGATTTTCAATTTGTACAAATATATAAAAAAATAATTATTGAAGCAATAAATGTCCAGTCTTGCGGGACATTTGCCGCTCCGGAGATTATTATTGGGGCGCTAGATAAAGGTTTCAAAATGATGGAATATAGTGCTGTTTTTAATCCTCGCATAGCGGGTAGTTCTAAGTGTGGCAGTCCGAGGATAATTTTACAGACATTACTTGAAATGATAATTTTTTGGTACACAAGGTTAGCTTCATCTGGTAATCTCGGTAAGTTGAGGTATTTGGTATGAAAATAGCTTTTATAAATAATTCAGCGGAACGTCTGAGCGTTGAATATATCTCAGCCGTTTTAAAGGCCAACGGCCATCAGGTTAAGCTGTTTGTCGATCCCCAGCTGTTTGACGATGAATCTCGATCGGTCAAATGGTTAAGCAGTATCTTTGACTACAAGAAGAGGTTGATTTCGGAGCTTAAGGCATATAAGCCCGATTTGATCGGTATCTCGGTTGTTACTGATTTTT
>JAHKAP010000004.1 GCA_018825985.1 Candidatus Omnitrophota bacterium | reverse complement strand
GTTGGCAGAGTGGTCATCCCGCAAATCGGGGAAAACCGTTAAATCGATAAATATTGGAGAGGTACCGAAGTGGTCGTAACGGGCCGCTCTCGAAAAGCGGTTGGGCGTAAGCTCACGTGGGTTCGAATCCCACCCTCTCCGCCAGTCAGGACAGCCCTGCGATTTCGCGATGAAATCGTAGGGCTTTTTATATGTAACGCATAGAGTTGTGTCTTTTAGAATGAGGTTCGAGCCGCAAATTTTCAAAAAATCTTTTTTGGGGCTTAAAATTTCCTGCCAAGCGACAGAACTTGCTTGATTACACGTAGTTACGAATTGTTTTGCCGGTTCGAGCCACCCGCCGCCGCTTTTCTCTATCTCCTTGAGCTTACCCTCTAAATCCTTCTTATCGTTGAGTAATTTTGCCTTCCGTTTGGCGTATTCTTCTTGAGTAATCTGGCGGTCAATGAAGATATCAACCAGGCGCTCAAGCTTAGCGTCAAATTCACCGATGCGGTTCTTAACTTCCTGAGATAGAGAAGATGAGGCTTTGCTTTCCTCTTGAAAGAGTTCAACTAAGCGATTAATCATTTTGTCTTTTGTTACATCATCAATATAAACTTTTTTGATCGCTTCATTGATTTGGGAAAGCAAAGCCTCTTCCCTAAGAAACTTTTTGCTCAAGCAGGGGCCTTTCTTCTTGGTACAGCGGTAGTAAATATGGCCTTTCTGTTTCTCTGCGGTAATTGCGCAACCGCAATATTCACACCTCATTAATCCGGTAAAGCCGTATTTTATTTCTGTCTTCTTATGATTCCTGTGGCGGTTATCCAATACAGCCTGCACGCTATCAAAAAGTTTCTTAGTGATAAGCGGCGGGTGGCTTCCTTCATGCATTTCATTGTTAAACTTAAATACTCCGTAATAAATCGGATTCCTCAATAACCTTGCCAGCTGAGATTTACAGACAGGCTTGCCCATACTTCCGGTAAGGCCCCACCTGCGGATTTCTTCAACCATTGATGAGAGGGTATAATGATCTGTGGCGTAGAGCTCAAAAATCTTTCTTACAAACTGTGATTTTTCCGGATCAAGGTAGATATTATGCTCCTTGTAGTTATTCAGATAGCCAAGTGGGGCCCAGTTAGGCCAAATTCCGCGCCTTAACTTTTCCCTCATCCCGCGCTTAATATTCTCGGAAAGATTATCAACATAGTATTTACTTTGCCCGAAAGCGATAGAGAGCATAAACTTCCCTTGAGCAGAGTTGTCAAAGCGAAGGGTGGGGAAACGCAGATCAAGAATCTTGCCAATATCTACTAAATAGATAATCTTTCCGCCGTCAACAGAGTTACGGGCAAGCCTGTCCGGATGCCAGGCTAAAATACCGTCACATACGCCCGCTTCAATCTGTTTAACCATAAAATCAAAGATAGGCCGTCCAGGTTTCTTAGCGGTCTTGGTCTCAATAAACTCCTCCATTATAGACAGATTTTCTCTTTTAGAGAATTCCCTTAGTTCATTAAGCTGTGATTCAATAGACAAAATCTGCCTATCCTCATCATCAGTTGACTTGCGGGCGTATAAGTAGTATTTTGGCATAATTTACCTCCTTAAAAAAAGTTATTGTTCTGTCGCTTGGCAAAGAAAGTTTTTGAGGTCTTGATTTACCTCAAAAATCTTACTTATTCGCTTTCAGCGAATAGGAAATTTTAAGCCCCAAAAAAGATTTTTTGAAAATTTGCGGCTCGAACCTCATTCTAAAAGACACAAACCTTTGCGTTACATATAAAAAGCCCTACGACTTCATCGTGAAATCGCAGGGCTGTCCTGACTATCGGTGTTCTTGCGACGAAATCAGAATCTTTTACCGTTATGTTCTAACTATTCTTTAGCCGCCTCTTGATCCGCTCCCCACATCTCCCGTTTTGTTTATAATGAGGGAGAAAGCCGGTCAGTAAGGAAATAACTAATAATGCCCCGTCCGCCAAGAATCGTGGCGGACTCCCGTATCTCCCGGGCCCCGTTCCCCCTCGCTAGGGCTCGGGGTCACTGGGCGCCAGCCTGGGCCGGCTGGCTTCGTGCTAATGCAATGCGTGTGCTGTACACGTTGGGAGATGCGTTGACACTTCCACATTGGTAGGAGTGTCAATTTTATCATAAGTTAACCTTTTTGGACAAGTTGTTTTATCTAGTAAT
>JAHKAP010000042.1 GCA_018825985.1 Candidatus Omnitrophota bacterium | reverse complement strand
GACCGACTTGATGATTTTTGTCACTGCCCGGATTATGAAGGATAATAAGGAGCCGATGGTTGGCTGGGATACCAATCTTTTAAGTTCTCCGCCCAGGCCGTTTAAATTAGAGAGCAGGACGATAAAATAGGAAATGAGTATTCTTCTCCGCTTCGCGGAGTTTCGCTAGATGCGCCTACGGCGTAAGTGTGTGTTCAAGGAGGTTTAATAATGAAAGATAAGAAGGTATTAATATTTATAATTTTTATTTTGATTACCGGGTTTATCTTTATTTATATCTCCCGTCCAATTCATAAGCCTAAGCTTATTGTGTCTAAACAAATAGAGGGGATTATTGGGTTGAATGACCAGGTAGATCAATTAAAGGAGATAGTCCATAGTTTAGTTCAGTCAGAAGGTATTTTAAAGAAGCAGCTGGGAGAGCAAAAAAAGAAGTTTGCCGATTTGGAAAACGGTTTTATGGAGGCGGTTTCCAGGAATGAAGCTATCAATAAAGAACTATCCTTGTCCAGGGTAGGCCTGGAATTAGCTAAACCTTTAAAACAGAAGTTCACTTTAATAGAAGATAAATTAGCTAATTTTAATTATGCCGAAGGCAAAGAAAAGCAAATAATAAAACAACTTCAGGATATAAATAAATCTCTTGATGCGGTTGATAATCAGATGTCTGGCCTGGCCAGTGAAGATAAAATTTACCGGGTAAAAGCCCAATCCTTAGAGAGCGAATTGTCCGGCATTAAACAGGATCTCAAGCAAGAGAGGATTAAAAGAGATGCCCTGGCCCGGGAATTCAATTCCATGAATATGGAGTTGAAAATGGCTAATAAAGCAAAAGCTTCTGCCGGTGAAAAAGCGGCGGATCTGGGAAATGAGGTAGCTGGACTTAAAAACAATAATAGTTATTTAAGCGAAGAAATAAAAAAGAGAGATAGGTCTTTAAAGGAGATGTCCAGGAGGGAGTCTGAACTGATCCGGGAGAAGGAAAGGTTGGTTAAAAATAAGCAAAAGCTGGAGGATCAGGTAGGTCGGCAGTATCAAGTTATAACTCCTTTAAAAGAAAAGAATAAGGAGCTGAATGAAGAATTACATGTCCTCAAGAGTGAATTGGATCAATTAAGCCGGGAGAGGCAGGTAATGCTCAAGACGATGGATGAGGCTAAGGTGGTTATTTTAAATTATCAGAAACTTCAGCAGGAGGTTTCTCGGCTGCAAACCCAGCTTGAGGAAGTAAATATTAATTACGCCGGAATTAAGGAAGAGTATAATTTAGCCCAGGAGTCTATTAAACAGGGCAAGCTGGAGTTGGGTAGCCGGGCGGATAGGATATTGACCCTGCAGGGGAAGACCGCCGATATAGAAAATAAACTTATTGAATTGCAATTAAAATATAAAGAGGTGGAGAAAGAATCCGCTTCCTTAAGGCAAGATAATGTGGCTCTTCAGCTGGAGAAAGAAGAAGTAGCGCTTGAGCTGGGCAGGACAAAAGAAAAGCTGGTTGACCTGGACAGTAAACTTCAACAGATCAGCAGCGTTTTCGGCAGCGGGTTAAAATCTGCTGAATCCGCGGTGAAAAAAGTAGATGTAAAACTGGTGCCTGAAGTTCAAATAAAATCAGCCGGAGAAGAAAAATGATTATAAGAAAACCTTTTGTGATATTTCTGGGCTTTTTTTTATTTATGTTCGCGGGTTTAGTCTTTGCCGAAAGAGTTGAAATCGGGTTATCCAAAGAAGAGAAAGTCAAGAAGGCCCAAGAGTATTATTCCGCCGGCAGAGAAATGTCAAAGCAAGGCGATTATACGCAGGCCAATGAGGCGTTTAAAAAAGCCCAGCAGCTTTTAGGAAGAGTTGATCCTAAATCTGTTGCAGCTATAGCGGCGCCGGTTAACAATGCCTCCATGACCCAGGCTGCTTTAGGTGAGCCTCCCGCCGCCAAGAAAGAGATAGAGCCCCTGATCATCAGGGGGTCTCCGGAGGAGATGGCTATCCATTATTTAAGAGCGATTGAAAAATCTCCCAAGGACCCGAATTTATATTATAATTTAGGGGTGGAGTATCTTAGGTCTAACCGTTTCAGCCTGGCGGCCGAGGCCTTTAGCCAGGTCATCCGGTTAAACCCTAAGGATAAAGACGCTTATTATAATCTGGGTGTATTATTTGAGAGCTACTTTAATAATAAAAATCAGGCCCTTATTTTTTACGGCCAGTATCTTAAATTAACCAATAATAGCGAAGATGCATCCCGGGTAAGAAGCTGGATTAAACAGATAAAAAAAGAATCATCCGATAAATGACCGATAAAGAGTTAGAGAATTTATTATTAAGGACCAATCTTTTAAGCCAGGAAGAGATCTCCAGGGCTGTTGAGGAGATGAAAAAGCTCAAGCGGCCTTTAGAAAAAGTAATTTTGGAAGTATGTCTTCTTTCCCGCCCGGTGCTTTATGAGGCGATTGCCAAGCATCTGGGGTATAGCTATGTAAAACTTGAAGAGGTCCAGCCCGATCCGGAATTGATCAAAGTTATGCCTGAGGCCCTGGCCCGCCAGACCCAATCTGTCCCTATAAAAATAGAAAATAACACTCTGCATGTGGCGGTAACCGATCCCACTGACCTTTATTCCATTGACCAGATTCAGATGCATACCGGGATGGCTTTGGAGGTGTCTTTATCCAGCCCCCAGGAGATAGACGATAGCCAAAACAAGCTTTATGTGGAACATAAGGTCACCAAAGATTTTATGGAAGACCTGACCAGGGCGGTTTCTTCGGATGTCAAGACTGTATTTACTGACGTAAACTCTATAATTAAATTAGTCGATTTAATTGTTTCTCAGGCGGTGCATGACCGGGCTTCGGATATCCATGTTGAGCCGGAACAAGAGACCACCCGGATCAGGTTTCGGATCGACGGTATATTGCATGAAATACCATCTCCGCCTAAAGAATGGGAATCGGCGATCATCTCCAGGATCAAGGTGTTGGCAAGTATGGATATCGCTGAAAGCAGGGTTCCTCAGGATGGGCATTTCCAGGCTAAGATAGAAGATAGGATCATCGATTTTCGTATTTCTACCGTGCCTACTATTTACGGAGAAAACGTGGTCATGCGTTTATTGGATACGAATTCAGTAACCATCGGCCTGGAAAAATTAGGGTTTACTACTTATGATGAATTAAAAAGATATGAGGGCCTTATCTCTAAGCCTTACGGGATCATTTTATCAACAGGCCCTACTGGAAGCGGTAAAACCACTACTCTTTATTCAGCGTTGATGCGGATCAATACAATTGACCGTAATATTATTACTATCGAAGACCCGGTTGAATATCGTCTCGGGCTTATCCGGCAGATCCAGGTAAACCCTAAGGCCGGGATCACTTTTGCCAATGGGTTAAGAGCGATCCTGCGCCAGGATCCTGATGTTTTAATGGTAGGCGAGATCCGGGATCTGGAGACCGCTATAATCGCTGTCCAGGCCGCCCTGACCGGCCACTTGGTTTTTTCCACCCTGCACACTAATGACGCGCCTTCGGCAATCACCCGTTTAGTCAATATGGGAGTTGAGCCTTTTTTGATCTCGGCCTGTTTGATCGGAGTTATGGCTCAGCGCTTGATAAGGATCATTTGCGATAAGTGCAAAGAATCCTATGAACCATCAAAATCTCTGATGGAAAGATGGGGGTTAAGCGATAAAAAAGGGGTTGTTTTATACCGGGGCCGGGGGTGTGAGGCCTGTAAAGGCACGGGTTTTAAGGGGCGCAGCGGATTATTTGAATTAATGACAGTTGATGATGAAATAAGGGAGATGATTATTTCTGAAAGTTCCACTGTTTCATTACGTAATAAATCCCGGGAAAAAGGTATGCGGGTTTTAAGTGAAGACGGGATCGCTAAGGCCTTGGCCGGTATCACTACTATTGAAGAAGTAGCCAGGGTATGTGAAGAGCGGGTGGAGATCAAAAAAACAGAAGAGTCAGTAGTTGTGGTTGAGCCTTTTATTAAGCCCGCCCCCTCAGCTCAAAAATCCGAAGCCAAACCTGTAGAGGTTAAGGCCACAGATTATGAAGAATACCAGAAGCGTATAGCTAACTGGTTAAGCAATAAATAGGAAGAGTAAATTATGTACAGGTCTTACTGGTGTCTTAAGGAAAAACCTTTTCAGAATACTCCGGATTCAAGTTATTTATATTTATCCAGCCAGCATGAAGACGCGTTGATGAAACTCAGTTATGCGGTGGCTCAGGATTTAGGCTGCGGTCTGCTTACCGGGGTATTTGGATGTGGCAAGACATTGTTAGGCAGAGTAGTACTTAATAACTTGGGTAAAGACAGATACGCCTCGGCTTTTATTAATAGTCCTTCTGGGTCTGAACCTGCGGAATTACTGCGCTCAATTGTCCGGGGTTTAAGCCCCCAATCCCTGCCGGAGAAGAAGACCGAGATAATGGCTGATTCAATGCTTGAAAAACTGAATAATATATTGCTGGATAATATCCGCGACGGAAAACGTAATATAATAATAGTTGACGAGGCCCATACCATCGAAGACCCTAGGATATTCGAGCAATTACGGATGATCCTTAATTTTCAACAGGAGGACAAGTTTCTTCTTACTCTTTTGATCCTGGGGCAGCCGGAGTTAAAAGATAAGATTACTATCAGTAAGCCCCTGGAGCAGAGGATTGCTGTGCGCTGTCATTTAAATCCTTTTAGCGAGGAAGAGACCGGCAAATATATCCTGCACCGTTTAAAGATATCCGGAAGGCCTGATCCATCGGCCGAGATTTTTACAAAGGAGGCGGTAAAGTTTATCGCTAAACACTCGGGGGGCATTCCCCGCAGGATCAATACGCTTTGCGACCTGGTTTTGATGTCGGGTTTTGCCAAGAAAGCTAATAAGATCGATCAGGATTTAGTGGAATCAGTGGTCAAGGATTTTAATGTTACTTAAATAGGGACAGCGACTATTTTTTAGTCAGCTAATTTATAAAAAAATAGTCGCTGTCCCCAATAAAAATATGGGCACATATATTTATAAAGCCGTGGATTCAAACGGTAAAATGATCAAAGGCGAAATGGAAGCGGCGAGTGAAGTCGATCTTACCACTCAATTGGCTAAAACAGGTTATTTGCCGGTAAGTATAAATTTCAAAACTCAAAATCCACAGAGTAAATCTATTTTTGAGATGAACTTGTTTAACACTAAAAAAACCGTTAAACAGGAGGCAGTAGTTGTTTTTACCCGCCAGTTTGCCACCATTATTAAAGCGGCCATACCGATTGTCGAAGGTTTAGGGGTTTTGGCTGAACAGGCCGAAGACCCGGTTTTAAAAGAGGCTTTAAAGCAGATTGTGCGCGATGTCGAGGGAGGCACCAGCCTTTCCCAAGCATTGGCTAAACACCCCGGGATCTTTTCCGAGCTCTACGTAAATACTGTGATCGCCGGAGAAAGCGGCGGAGTTCTGGATAAGGTGTTGATGAAACTTTCAAAAGTAATGGAGGATGATTTTGAGACCCGGACTAATATAATGGCCGCCCTGCGTTATCCGATAATGGCCGTTATTGCTTTGATAGTTGCGATCGTTGTGCTTTCGGTTTTTGTCGTGCCTCAATTTGCCAAAGTCTATATGGACGCTAAGTTAGAATTACCCCTGCCGACCCAGGTGATGATTCTCATCAGCAATCTCCTGATTCATCAATGGTATCTGGTGATCGTTGCAGTGGTAGGAGGATTTTTCGGGGTTAAGAATTACATCGCTACCAAACCAGGAAGATTCTTTTGGGACGGGCTTAAGTTTAAGATAATTATTTTTAATAAGGTTTACATTAAGATGACTATGTTGCGCTTCGCTTCAATGTTAAGTGTTTTATATCAGGCCGGTCTGCCTGTGCTTAAGACTTTGGATATTGTTTCTTTGACTATCGGCAATTCCGTTTTGGCCAAAGAGATAGAGACGATAAAACGCGATGTTGCAGACGGTAAAGGCATCTCCGGGGCTGTTTTAAACAGTAAATTTTTTCCCCGCCTGGTAGGTTATATGATTTCAGTTGGCGAGAAAAGCGGATCGCTTCCGATGATGATGGATTCTCTCTGCGAATATTTTGACATGGAGGTTAAGAACGCGATTAAAAACCTAACCACTATGATCGAGCCGTTGATAACCGCGGTTTTGGGCGTCGCGGTTATGGGCATGGCCCTGGCGATATTCCTGCCCATGTGGAGCATGATCCAGGTGTTAAAGAGATAGATATGACAAATATAAATTTTATTATAGCGTTAGGGACAGTTTTTATTGTTTACGCTGTATTCAGTAATATCTACTGGAAGTCCAAGATAAAAGAAAAATCTAAGCAGGTAAAGGAAGCCCAAGCCCAAGTCATCCAGATGGAGAAGATGTCGTCAGTCGGAATTTTGGCGGCCGGAATCGCTCATGAAATCAATAACCCCTTAGGTTTTTTGATCAGTAACCTGGATTCTTTAAAGAAACATTCCCAGGATCTGGAAGGAGGGCTGCTTTCGGCGGATAGCAGCGTTAAAATCTTAGAAGAAGTGGGGTTAATGATCGAGGAGTCTCTGGAAGGGGCATTGCGGATCAAAAGGATAGTTTCGGACCTGCGCACCTTCTCCCGGCGCAGCGAATTCCAGGAGACTCTCGTAGATATAAATCAAATCCTGGAATTAGTCCTCTCGATTGTCTGGAATGAGATAAAATATAAAATCAGCCTGGCCAAGGATTATAAGGCTTCTACAAATATCCTGGCCGATCCGACCCAGTTGACTCAGGTATTCTTAAATATTATCATTAATTCGGCCCAGGCGATAGATGACAAGGGGAGTATTAATATTTCTACTTACGAAGACTCTGGTAATGTTTACGTTAAAATGAGCGATACTGGCTGCGGAATGCCCAAAGAGGTGCTGAATAAAATATTCGACCCCTTCTTTTCAACTAAGAAAACCACTGGACTAGGATTATATGTCAGTTATAATATTATCAAAAAACACGGAGGAGATATAAAAGTAGAAAGCCAGGAACGCTACGGGACTACTTTTATCATCTGTCTTCCTAAACAAAAAAATGGAGGCGAAAATGAAAAAAACATATAATTTAAGCGGCGATATTTTTATCGCTGCGGCTTTTATTATTCTGCCGGTGGGGATTTTGCTTAAGCTTTTGGGGATCGAGGCTTTGATTTGGGGGATTACCGCGTCGGGATTGATCAAATTAACTGGCTTGAGCCTATTATTTAGCATCGCTTTGAATTTGCATGACCTGGCTCACGCGTAACATTTTTCATCAGAAAGGCAAATATGCATATAGAAGATAGAAGAAAAAATAAACGGGCATACATGAGGCTTAAGGTTGAATGCCGGGGGAAAAATTACTGGCAGTATGTAGACGCGATGGATGTTTCCTCCGGGGGCATGTTTATATCTACTGACCAGGTGGAACCGTTGGAAACAAAATTGGAAGTTATGTTTGAATTCGGTGATCAAGCCAAGAAGCTGGTCAAGGCCGACGCGGTTGTCGCCTGGGTCAGGGATAAGGCGATAACTGATAAAAATGGGAATGTGGTCAGACCGGCGGGTATGGGGCTGAAGTTTATTAAGATCAGCCCTTTAACGGCAAAAGATTCTATTGATCAGCTGGCAATAAAATTTAGTAAGGAGAGTAACAGTGGATAAACATACCATTTTACTCGTCGATGACGAAAAAAATATATTGAGTAGTATTTCCAGATTATTACATAGCGATGATCGGGAGATCATAACGGCGGAGAATTCCCGCGAGGCCCTGGATAAATTAAAAAGCATAGGCCCGGTAGATCTGGTTATTTCCGATAACCGGCTTCCCGATTTCTCAGGAATTGATTTTTTGATTAAAGTAAAACATCTTTATCCCGATACAATCCGCATACTTATTACCGGCTATCCCGACCTGGAATCGGTAATCCACGCCATAAATAAGGGGCAGGTTTACCGTTTTATTACCAAGCCTTGGGATAATGAGGAGGTAAAAATAATCGTTAAACAGGCCCTGGATTTTTATGATGTATTAAAGGATAACCGCTCGCTTCTTAGGATAGCCCGCCAGCAGGCGGAACTGTTAAAGAGCGTAAAACAGAAATATCCCGATATCTCCCAGGCTGAATTTGACAAAAGCAGCCTTTATATAATAGAAGAAAAAGTGATCTCTGAGAATCTATCGGAGTTTATGCAGAAATATTACATTAAGGACAATAAAGAGTCGAAAGAATAATATGGATGACCTGGAATCAAAACTTATTAGTTGCGGGTTGATTACTGCCCAACAGGCGTTGCAGGCTGAAAAAGAAGCGCTTGCCTGCGGAAAGGCTCTATGCGCCACTCTGGTAAAATTAGGGTTTGTAACAGAAGAAGATATGGTCATATTTTTTGCCAACGAAAGCTCGGTACCGTATATCCGGGTTTCAGACTATTGCGTATCCCCGCAAGCGCTGGCTTTACTTGATGAGAATTTCTGCCGTCAGCATCTGGTTATTCCGGTATTTAAGGTAAATGAGGTTTTATTTGTAGCCGTAAGCAATCCTTTAGATACGGCGCTTATGGATAATATATTTAAAATAACCGGATGTGATATTGAGCCTTTGATCGCCTCTTGTTCGCAGATACTGAGCAATTTAAACCTGTATTATGGCCCTGAGGATGAGGATTTTGATATCGAGAGATACATAATTAAACAAAGCGCCATTAAGCGCGTGCCTTTTCACCGGGAATCGGAGAGGCTGGATTTAAAAATTCCGGTTAGCGTTACTATTGACGATAAAAATTTTGCTTTGCGCGGTTCTTCTTCGGTAGATGGGTTTACTCAGAACATATCTAATGGGGGGGCGGCAATAGGAATGGAGGTATTTTTTTTCCTTCCCAAGGGAGTTAATTTAATCCTGGAGTTTAAACCGCACCAAGATATTAAATCTGCGGAAGAAATAATCAAGGTTAAAGGCCAGGTGGTCCATTCCTTTATGGGTAAAAATAAGAAATTTTTCCTCGGAATCCAACTTTATGATATGGACAGGTCAGGTCGAAACAGGCTTTTAAAACTCGCGAGCCAAATATAATCTTCCATTGAAAATACATAAAATCACATTATTAAGTTTTGCAATTATGGTTTGCCAGTTTGTTGTAACGGGATTAAATTACGCTCAGACCAGTGAGGTAATCCGGGAATTGGCCATGGAGCGGGCTAAAGAAAAAAAGCCTGCCCCTAAGATAGTTGAGAGAAATGAACCAAAAAAAAAGGAAAAGGCTAAAATCAAAAAACTTCTGATAAAGGCTAAACAGCCGGAAAATAAGGATGCGCAAGCCAGCCGTAAACCCAGTGTTATCCCTGAAGGGCCCAGAGCAACCCAGGAATCCGGCGATCTGGATAAAGAGCTGGCAGATTGGTTGGGTAAGCTTAAAACAATAGAATCTGTCCTTCCGTAAGGTTTCCCTCCAAAAATGATTACTAACTTGAAAATTAGCATATAGTTATGTTATACTTTTATCAGCAAGGTATTTGTTGGTTTAAGCCTTTTTGAAAGGGGGGATGCGGGCAAAAAAGGCTTGACAAAAATACTTATTATGCTAAGCTTTTTGAAAGGAGGTGACTGATATGAAAAGACATGGTTTTACTTTAATTGAATTAGTTATGGTTATCGTTATCATAGGTATTTTAGCGGCAATTGCCATACCCAGATTTGTCAGCTTAAGGGAGGATGCTGTAAAAGCGGCTTGCCAGGCTAATGTTGGAGCTTTAAGAGCAGCTATTTCCAATTTTTACGCCCAGCAAACATTGGCTGCTAACGGCACTGAAACCTGGCCGACAGCGCTTACCGATGCAGTATTAGGAAGCTATATGCAATCTTGGCCTACAGATCCGGTTAATGGGAACTGGACAGACGCCGGTATTTATAACGCTACTAGTGGTGTTATAGATATGGCTGCTGCTTGTGATTAAGGCAAGGTAAGAGTAAATAATAAAAAAGGGAGGGGTGTAAACCCCTCCCTTTTTGTTATTGGGGTCAGAATTATTTTTTTTATCCTCCTTGCTCGGAAAAAAAATAATTCTGACCCCATTTCTTTTAATAAAAGGGAAAGCCTTTCCTTCTTTCTTTAACGAACATGCTTTTTTCGAAGTTTAATTTGGCAAAACTTTTTATCTCAGATACGATCTGGATCGTTTGGGCAGGCGAGATAAACTGGTAAGATTCGTTAGTGGTTATCCCAATATGGATCCGTAAGATCGGAGTTTTTTCAAAATCGCCCTTACGGTTTTTAAGCAGTATTCCTCCGATTTTTCTATCCTCTTCATTATAAAAAGAAGCTATCCCCCCATCGAAATCTTGGATTATCCTGTTGCCGATTGTTTCTATGCTGTCGGTCAGGGTTAAGAAGATAAAATCATCGTCCTGGGGGTGGGAGAGAAAATCCGATGGAGAGCCGCATTCTTTAAGCGCCCTAAGGATTATCGAGGCGGCGTACTGGATTACTTCGTCCCCGCGTTTAAATCCGTAGCGTTGGTTAAAATCCCTTAATCTATACATGTCAGCGTAATAAATGCTAAAAAGGACTTTGTTTTCTATTCTTTTTTCTAATTCTTTATACAGACTGGATTGACCGGGAAGTTTAGTCAGCGGATGGATGTCTTGCTGTCTGGCTATTCGGTATAAATTGAGCTTGACCTTTAATAGCAGCTCGTTTTCGACACAGTTCTTGGAAATGTAATCGTCTGCCCCGGCGTAAGTAATTTTGGCTTTATTCAAAAGATCGGAATCGGAGACGATGAATAATACCGGTATATAGCGGAAGAGAAAATTTTTCTTCAGGATTTTGCAGATCTCCAGGCCGTTTATATTCAGGGCTTGGAATTCTGAAATTATTATATCGGGTATTTCTTTTTCTAAGTCAGCTAGGGCAGTATTTTGGTCGGAGTAGACTTTAATCTCATAGTCTTCGCCTAAAAGTAGGAGGACTATAAGGTCCTGTAAAGTTTGATCGTTTATTATTAGGCTGACTTTCATTTTTTCTACCTTTATTATATTATAACAGATTTTTAAAAAAAGGACAGTTTTTTTATAAGGGTGATTTCCCTTGACATAATCATTTTGTAATTTATAATCCTAATATAAGGAGTATAAATATATAAGGAGCGTTAATTATGTCGAAAATTATGATAGTAGATGACGCACTTTTTATGCGTAAAATGCTGGGCAAGGCTCTGACCGAAGCCGGCCATGAGATCTCGGCTGAAGCTAGTAACGCTAAAGAAGCGGTAGAGAAGTATAAAAAGTTCAAGCCGGATCTGGTAACTATGGATATCGTAATGCCGCTAATGGAAGAAATGGATGGTATTGGAGCGGTCAAGGAAATCATCAGGATCGATCCTCAGGCCAAGATTTTAGTTTGTTCGGTCATGGGGCAGCAGTCACTGGTGGTGGAAGCTATCCGTTCAGGCGCCAAAGATTTTATAATCAAGCCTATTAATACTGAGAGACTGATTGAAGCGGTGAATAAAGCTCTGTTTCCCGGAGATAAAAAAATAAATTAATGACAGATATTATTTTAAGTGAATCCCAAAAGGACGCCCTAGAGGAAATCGGAAATATTTGTTCCGGGAATGCCGCTACCGCCCTCTCTCAATTACTCTTCAAAAAGATCGATATAGTTGTTCCCCGCATTCTTTTAGTCCGCCTCGAAGATGTGCCTATGGTGGTCGGAGGGCCGGATACTTTGGTAGCCGGCTTGATATTAAAGGTTTTAGGGGATCTGCCCAGCCACATCCTTTTTATCTTTTCCCAAAAAGACGCCCTGACCTTAGCTTCGTTTATGACCGGCAAGAAAGTTACCGAGACGAGCATATTAGGGGGTTTAGAAACTTCGGCTCTTAAAGAGATCGGGTTGATCCTGGCCAGTTCTTATTTAGGCGCCCTAGGCTCTTTTATGGGGATGGGCCTGGTTCCGGCTGTCCCGGAATTAATCGTGGATATGGCCGGCTCAATGATAGACTATATCCTGATTGAACTAAGTAGTAAATCGGAATTTGCCTTGTTGATTGAATCGGAATTCAAAGAACCCCAGGCTTTGATCACTGGGCATTTTTTCCTCATCCCTAATGCCAGCGCGTTAGAAGCCATACTTAAAGCCATAAAATAATGGTCCAGGACAGTTACCGCGAATTATTCTTCTCCGAATCCCAGGAGTACTTAACCATTATAAATAAATGTTTGCTGCGGATTGAAACTAATTCCGGGGATTTTGAAGCGATCAATGAGATATTCCGCTGTATCCATACCTTAAAAGGCATGTCCGCCACTATGGGCTATGATAAGCTCACCCAGCTCTCCCATCATGCCGAGGATTTACTGGATGAATTGCGCGGCAAGAGAAAAAAAGTTACTCCGGAGATCATTGATGTTCTTTTCGGCTCAGTAGATATCCTGGAGAGGTTAATTGACGCGGCAAAAGCTAAAAAAGAGTCTGCGGTGGATATTGTCGGTTATGTCGATAAAATAAAAAAAATCATAGCCCAGAAAGGAGAGGTTTTGGTTGCGGCTCCCGCGCCCAAGACAAAGGGTTTGGAATTCTCCGAGGCCGAGGCCGCCTGGATAAAGGAATTAAAGGCTGCGGGCCTGAATATAATCAAGATAAGAATTACCTTGGTCAAAGATTGCGCTATGAAAGAAGCCCGGGCATTTCTTTTACTTACTAACCTTAAAATGATGGGAGAATTTATTAAGTCTATACCTCCGGTCGAGGATTTGAAAGATGGTAATTTTGATCTTTCTTTTGTTTTTATTTTAGCTGTTAAGGAAAATATCCAAGCTTTTCATAATAAATTATCAGGGGTAGCTGAAGTAGAAGAGGTATTTATTGAACCAGTAGAAATAGGAGAAAATGTCCCTGGCGCTGCCCAGCCGCAGACGACGCCTTCCTATATCAAAAAGATCCAGAGTATGCGTATTACCGTTGATAGGTTGGATAAGATCATGAATCTTATGGGAGAATTGGCTATTGCCAAGATTCGGTTGGTCCAGATTGTCCAGTCTTTGAAGATCAAAGAATTGGAGGAAGTGAGTTTCACTCTGGAACACTTGACCTCTACCCTTCAGGATGAAATAATTCAAACCAGGCTCCTGCCGGCGGCTTATATTTTGGATACTTTTCCCAGAATGGCCAGGGATCTGGCTAAGAAACAGGGCAAGGATATTGACCTGGAGATTTTGGGAAGCGAAATAGAATTGGATAGGGTGGTTTTGGATGATATAGGAGACCCCCTGGTCCATCTTATCCGTAACGCTATTGATCATGGTATAGAGGATCCTGAAGAAAGAAAAAAAACCGGCAAGGCTACACAGGGGAAGATTCTCATCAAGGTAAGCCGCCAGAAAGGGCAGATTTTTATTGAAGTTATCGATGACGGCAGGGGGGTTAATTTTGATGAGGTAAAACGTATAGCCATAAAAAAAGGAATGATAATTGAAAAGGAAACTTCTGTTTTGGACGAGAAAAGAATTTTAGACCTTATCGCTAAGCCGGGCTTTTCTACTGCCGGGAAAGTTACAGATATTTCCGGCCGGGGCGTAGGTTTGGATGTGGTAAAAACAAAGATTGAGATGCTGGGCGGAAGACTGGATTTCGAGACTAAGCGGGGATCGGGGAGCCGTTTTATTTTAACCATTCCTTTGACATTGGCTATAATTAAGGCTATGCTGGTCAGGGTAAAAAATGAGATATTTGCCGTTCCCCTGATGAATATCAGGGAGACGATAAAGATCGATGAAGACGAGATTAAGGCCTTGCAGAGTTTTGAGGTTACCCGGGTTAGGGATGAGATCATCCCGATAATCCGTTTGGAAAAAAGCATGGGTTTAGAAAATCCAGTATTGGATAAGGGGTTGCATAATGAGAGAAAATCAGTAGTGATAATCGAGCATGGTAAAAAAGCCTTAGGTTTGGTGGTAAGCCAGGTTTTAGGCGAACAAGATGTTGTAGTTAAACCTTTAAGTTCTATTATTAAGAAGACTAAAGGAATAGCCGGGGCAACTGTGCTGGGAGATGGCAGGGTCGCTTTGATCCTGGATACCATAAGTTTAGTATAAAATTAAATATGAAAGAAATATTCGCTTTAGATATAGGGACCCGCAAAGTTATGGGTATCATCGCCCGCAAGGCCGAAGACCGCGTAGAGATAATTGATGTTGAAGTTATAGAGCATTCTACCCGGCCGATGTTTGACGGCCAGATTCATAGTATCGATGAAGTGGCCAAAACAGTAAAATTGATCAAGGAGAGGTTGGAATCCCGGTTGAATAAAAAATTAGTTCAGGTAGGGATTGCGGTTGCCGGAAGAAATTTAATAACCTATAAAAGCAGGGTAGGCAAAGCTTTTGATTTTGAACAGGAGATAACTCAAGAGTTGATTAGGGATCTGGAACTGGAGGCGGTAGATAATATTGTTTCTGATTCAGGTAAGAATTTGTCTGAGTATTATTGCGTGGGCTATAGCCCGATTTATTATGAATTAGACTCAAACCGGATCTCCAATCTTATCGGGCATAAAGCCAGGTCCATAGCAACAGAGGTGATAGTTACTCTTCTGCCTCGGTTGGTATTAGATAGTATGTTTTCGGTCTTAAAGAAGGCCGGGCTTGAAGCAACTAACATAACCTTAGAGCCTATTTCGGCGATTAACGCTATAATCCCTTCCGAGATGCGCAACCTTAATATAATCCTGGTGGATGTTGGAGCGGGCACTTCAGATCTAGCCCTGACTAAAGAAGGGGTTATTTTTGCTTATGGTATGGTTCCGGAAGCCGGAGACGAAGTAACCGAGATGATCTCAGAAGTTCTATTGGTTGATTTTGCCACCGCCGAGAAAATAAAAAGGTCTTTAAATACCTTGGATGAGATTGAATATGAAGATATTTGGAGCAGGCTTCGCCGCACCCATTCTCATACCCTTAAGCAGTTTTTGATCCCATCCGTAAAAAAACTGGCTGAATTGATCGCTAAAGCCGGCTTGGAATTAAATGGAGGAATACCCCAGGCAGTAGTAGTTGTAGGCGGCGGCAGCCTTACTTTTAATTTGATGGAAGAATTAGCGGATAGTTTCGGTCTTCCTTTAGATAAAGTCGGTATCCGTCTGCCTCAGGCGATCAGAAATATAAAGGATACCCATAAGAAATTAACCGGGCCGGAAGCAGTCACTCCTATCGGTATTGCCCAAATGACCGCTAATAGCCAGGGTTTGCGTTTTATCGAAGTTGAGGTCAATGGTAAAAAAATCAATATCCTGGATTTATACCAGAAGAAAGACGTGATGGGAGCGATCGCCCTTTCCGGAGCGCTTAACGATAAAAAATTATACGCCCGGCCGGGTATGGCTCTGACCGTTAAAGTCAACGGTGAATTAAAAGTTATTAAAGGTACTTTAGGCGATCCAGCCAGGATTTTCTTGAACGGACATCTGGTTACTTCTTTGTCTGAAAAGGTAGATCATCTTGACAAAATTGAATTCCAACCAGCGGTGGACGGTAAAGACGCTAAGGCATTGATCAAAGACCTGGTGCAGGTTGAACCCCAAACCGCTATCTTTAACCGGGAAATCCTATATATCGTTGCCCCTATAATTATGGATGGCCTTGAGGTGAGTTTAGGGGCGCCGGTGCATGATCGCTGTGAGATCACCCACTCTATATTAAGAGTAAAGGATGTTTTAAAATTTAAAGATGTAAAATTAGAGGATTTGTCTGAAAGGCAAATCCTGGTAAATATAAACGGAACGCCTAAGATCCTGACTCAGAGGAATTTTACCATTCTGGTTAATAATAATTCTGCGGACCTTGATGCT
This sequence comes from Candidatus Omnitrophota bacterium, assembly GCA_018825985.1. Taxonomy (GTDB): domain Bacteria; phylum Omnitrophota; class Gorgyraeia; order Gygaellales; family Profunditerraquicolaceae; genus JAHKAP01. The sequence continues at coordinate 8,365 of JAHKAP010000042.1, read as the reverse complement.
GAAGTTAATACCAATGACACTGTGGAATTTGCCCCTCAAACGCCTACTTTTTACCGGATAAAGGATATAATCGATATTCCCGAGGGCCATAATAAATTGAATGTAAATGTAGACGGGAAAGACCTGGAGATAATCTTGGAGCCGGTGCAGGTTTTCATGAATGCTCAGCAGGTAAGGCCCGAGGAATTTTTGATCGATGGGGCAGATATCCGGGTCTATTCTTTAAAGGAGCGTCAGGTTTTACTTTCTGAGATATTCCGGTATATTGATTTTGACCCTCATCGGGCATTAGGCAAAAGAATGAAAATATTGGTTAATGACCAGCCCGCAGGATTTACCACTCTTTTAAAGGATGGTTCAAAAGTGAATATTATTTTAGAAGACAGGGAAGAATAGAGGAGGATAGAAATGCAGATACGTAATTATATGGAGGATATGGTCAGCGATGCTTTAGAGGAATTGCTTGTTCAAAAGGATGATATATGCAAGTGCCAGAAGTGTAAACTGGATATGATGGTCTGGGCTTTAAACCGGTTGCCTCCAAAATACGCGGTATCGGAAAAAGGGAGATTATTTACTAAATTGGAAGAGGAGGAAACTCAGTTCAAAGCTGATGTGACTAGGGAGCTAACCAAGGCCATTGTGAATATCAATAAGAACCCGCGGCACTAATACAGATTATGGAAGAGCAAAGGCCAGTTATTGGAACCGAAATAAAAGAGTCTGACCTGGATAAGGTCCTTGAATATATTCGTATTGAAAGAGGCGTTGATTTATTAAGTTCTTACCGGCGTAATTTTGTATTGCGCCGGCTGCGTATACGCATGCGCGAGGTAAAGGTCTTGGATTTTGCCAAATATATTTCTTTGATTGAGAACAATCCTGAAGAATTCAATAATTTTCTGGATGTCCTCTCGGTTAACGTAACAGAATTTTTTCGTGATCGCGGAGTATTCGATTTCTTCAGGGATATAATCCTTCCGGACTTAATTAAAAATAAAGAAGGATATAAAGAGAAGGTTATCCGGATTTGGTCGGCCGGCTGTGCCTCAGGACAGGAGCCATATTCTTTAGCAATTATTATTAAAGAAGCCTTAGCGGATAAAAAAGATTTTTTGGCCCGGATAACAGCTTCAGATATAGATAGTGAGGCTTTGGAAAGGGCTAAAAAAGCGGAATATAGCATTAATGATTTTAAAGAGATGGATAATAAAATCATTGAAAAATACTTTACCTTGTCTTATAATGAAAGTTATAAATTAAGTAATGAAATAAGGAATATGGTTTTATTCAGGCGCAATAATTTGATAAGCGATCCGCCGGTCCACTTTATCGATGCGATATTTTGCCGGAATGTGATGATTTATTTTAAACGTGAACAGCAGGACCTGATATTCCATAAATTTAATCAAGCGCTTGACCGGGGAGGATACCTGGTGATCGGTAAGACTGAAACTATCTGGGGAAAGGATTTATTTACTTCGGTAAACGCCCAGCAAAAGGTTTATCAGAAGTCTTAAATTTTAATAGGTCCAACCAAAGGAGGTAATTGTTATGGCAAAAGTATTGGTAGTAGATGATGCGCTTTTTATGCGGAAAATGCTATCTGATATCCTTAAAAAAGAGGGTATTGAAATTTGCGGAGAGGCTGAAAACGGGAAAGACGCGATCAATAAATACCAGGAGTTAAAGCCTGACCTGGTAACTATGGATATTGTTATGCCTAGGGTGGAAGAGATAGATGGGATCGTAGCGGTCAGGGAAATCATTAAGATAGATCCTCAGGCCAAGATTATAATGGTTTCGGCTATGGGCCAGCATTCTTTGGTGGTCGAGGCGATCCAGGCGGGAGCCAAGGATTTTGTTACTAAGCCTTTTCAGCCCTCCCGGGTAGTGGAGGCGATAAACCGTGTTTTAGGAGGGTAAGGATTGATTATGCAGAAAGAGACAATGGAAGATAAAATTATAGAAGTTGGAATGGCTCAGTTGGCTGTGGCTGAAGCCCCGGGAAGATTAGTAACCCGGGGTTTAGGATCTTGTTTGGGCATTACTATTTATGATTCAACAAAAAAGATTGGCGGCATGGTCCACGCTATGCTTCCGGATATCGAAAAAGCCAAGATTAAAACTAACACTTCCCGTTTCGTCAACTCAGCGATTAAAAAAATGGTTGTAGACTTAGAAAAGAAGGGTTGTTTGAGGGCCAGGTTGGCGGCTAAAGTTTTCGGCGGGGCGCATATGTTCAGTTTTATCGCTTCCGAAGGGGCTTTAAATGTAGGCCAGAAGAATATCGAGATGGCCGAATTATTGTTAAATGACATGAAGATAGAAATTGCGGCTCAGGAAACTGGAGGGACATTCGGAAGGACGATTGAGTTAAACCTGGAAGATGGAAAAGTTTTGATCAAAACAGTCTCCTGGGGTGAAAAAGAGGTATAAAGCAAATGGAACAAAAAATCCGCATATTAGTGGTTGATGATTCTTTTCTGATGCGCAAGATCATTTCAGATATTATAAGCAGCGATCCCGGGTTTGAGGTCATTGGAAAGGCCAAAGACGGTAAAGAGGCCTTAGTCAAAGTGTATTCATTAAAGCCGGACATAGTAACTCTGGACGTAAATATACCTTTATTAGACGGGATCAGTGTTTTGGAAGAGATAATGAAGAATCAGCCTACCCGCATTATCATGGTTTCGGCTTATACCCGCGCCGGGACGACCGCAACCATCAAGGCCCTGGAGTTAGGGGCATTAGATTTTATAGCTAAACCATCTGGCGAGATATCCCTGGATTTAACTAAGCTTAAAGATGAGATAATCTCCAAGATAAAAATTGCGGCTAAGATCGACCTGGATAAGTTTGAGGCCTTACCGATTAAGCCGGTTAAGAAGCAGGAAGCTGTTGTTAAAAAAGTGGTTGTTATCGGGGCATCTACGGGCGGGCCGAAAGCGGTTCTGGACCTTATGAAATATATTCCCGCGGATAACAACGCGGTATTTATTATAGTGCAGCATATGCCTAAAGGTTTTACTTTAAGTTTTGCCGAGAGGATATCTTGGCAGACCGGGATTAAGACCAAAGAAGCTGAAGATGAGGATGTGGTTGCGCCGGGTAAAGTATATGTGGCCCCGTCTGGTTACCATCTGATTTTAGAAAAGTCCGGCTCCGGCGTAAAGATCAAATTGACCGAAGACCCTCTGATAAATTTTGTCCGGCCATCAATTGATGTTACTATGAGTTCTGTCGCTGAGGTATTCGGACAAAACGTGATCGGCGTAATCCTGACTGGCATGGGTAAAGATGGCTTGGAAGGGGCAAGGAGTATTAAATCCAATGGCGGGTATGTCATTGTACAGGATGAAGAGACTTCAGTAATCTGGGGGATGCCCAGAGCGGTTTATGAAGCCGGCCTGGCTGATAAAATTATGCCATTATCCAAGATTCCAAAGACAATTATGGAATATATTGAGAAAGAGGGTTAAATAAATGTATTCTCGGCTGAACTTGATGCAGATGGATGTATTAAAGGAGCTAAGCACGATCGGCTCAGCTAATGCAGCTACCGCCCTTTCTACTCTAGTTTCCAGCAAAGTTGATATTACGGTCCCCCAGGTGAACCTGGTCCCGCTTGAGAATGTCTCAAGCCTATTCGGCGGGATGGATAAGCTTCTTTTTGTGTTGGATACGGAATTAAAGGGGGATATCTCCGGCAGGCTATTCATATTTTTATCTCCTGAAGATGCCAGGGTCCTGGGAGCGCTGCTTTTAGGAAAATCTCCGGAAGAGGTGGACATTAAAGAAGAGATGTTCCAGTCTTCGCTTAAAGAATCCGCCAATATACTGGGAGGTTCTTATATATCGGCCTTGGCGGAGATGACTCATTTGACTATACTCAACTCAACTCCTTCTTTAGCTATAGATATGGTGGGCGCGGTATTGGATTTTATATTTATCCAGATCGCCCAGTATTCCGAAGAGGTGCTTTTTATTAGAAACAGCCTACAGGTTCACGGTAAGAGTCTTAACGGTTTAATAATGTTATTCCCGGATAATGAATCGCTTACTAGGATCTTTCAGATATTAAATATTAAATAGTCAGGAGGAAGAAAATGGCTGCGGAGAAATCAAAGGAATTCCAGTTAGTTGTATTTACTCTCGGCGATGAAGAATTCGGGGTAGATATTTCCCAGGTAAGAGAGATTGTCAGGTTGGTCCAAATTACTTATCTGCCCAAGGCTCCTTCTTTTATTGAAGGCGTGGTAAATTTAAGAGGCCAGGTCTTAGCGGTTATTGACCTCTCCAAAAGGTTGAATGTTATTTCTAAACCCCGGAGCGAACAGTCCCGGATAATCGTGGTTGAAGTAAGCGATAATACTGTCGGTATGATCGTGGATTCTGTTTCCGAGGTGTTGCGTTTGTCTTCGGAACGCGTTGAAGACGTGCCTAGTTTAGTAGAGACAGAGGTCGCGGAGCACTACATACGGGGAGTGGGAAAATTAAAAGACCGGCTACTGGTACTTTTAGATCTGAACCGGGTTTTAAGCCCGGAAGAGGTGCAGCATGTTGATCAGCATGTGAAAGTAGCAATAAACAACATGAATCCCAAGTAGCTTTATGGGAAAGTCTTGACAATTTTATTTATATAAATTATTATTAACCAAGGCTGTGGGTGAGTTGTTTATAACTTAAAAATCAATCTAAATCCAGCCGGAATTTTATGTTGCGAAAAGAGCCACTGGATAATATTTAAGTAAATTTACCAGCACTAAGGAGGATATAGTGAGATTAAATATACGAGTTAAGACAATCGGTTTATTTGTGCTTTTATTTACCTTGGGAGTAGTTTTTCTAACATCCTTCTCGGTATTTCAGGTCAATAGAGGTTTTAAAAACGAGTTGAATGTAAAGTCGGAGGTCATTGCTAAAAGCCTGAATTCGGCTTTAAACCAGCCTCTTTCTTTGGGCATGACCGCTACAATAAAATATCTGATTAATTCCGCTAAAGAGACATCCAAGGATTTGATCTATGCCCACGTGGTCGATATCTCCGGATTATGCGTTGCCTCGACCGATAAAACCCTAAACGGAAAGGTGCTTAAAGATAATCAATTTGAAAAAGACGCCCTGGAGGTTAACGAGTTTAGCAGTGTATCTTTACCTGATAAAAAGAATATGTTTGAGGTGAGGATACCGATAGTGTCCGAAGATATCGGCAAGTTAGGTGTTTTGCGTATAGGCATGACTACTTCCATCATGGATACCATAGTTTCTCATATGACCAGAGTGATCATATTTATAGGCGTAATAATACTTGTATTAGGCGGATTAATATTTAATTTCATTATAACCGGAGGAATAATAAAACCCCTTAAACAGGTTGTATTGATTTTAAAGACCATGGTAACTGGAGGCGGCGATCTGACCCAGCGTATCGTAGTCCAGACCAATGACGAGATCAAGGATATGGCCACTTTATTTAATACTTATATAGATACTTTGCATAATATGGTAGTTAAGATCCGGCTTACAGCAGGCAGTGTCTCCGGAACGGCAGAACAGATGTCTTCTTCTACTCAGGAGATGAATGCTTCTACTCAGGAAGTTTCTAACGCCATAAATCAGGTCAGTAAGGGTGCGACTACCCAGGCTGATAGGATCGAAGAGACCTTTGAGGTCATGGAAAAATCAGCAATCAGCCTTAAGCAGGTAGTTGCTAATGCTCAGACTACCAGTCAGGCTATCAGCCAGACCAGTATTAAAGCTGAAAACGGCCGGATTGTCGCTCAAGAGGCTGTTGAGAAGATTGAACGCTTAACAAATACAGTAGTTGAAACTACTAAGGTTATCCAGGATTTGGGCCAGATGTCCCAACAGATCGGGGAGATTACCGAAACCATAACTTCCATAGCTGATCAAACTAATCTTTTGGCCCTTAACGCCGCTATCGAAGCTGCCCGGGCCGGCGAAGCAGGCCGGGGTTTCGCGGTTGTTGCCGAAGAGGTGCGTAAACTGGCCGAAGGCTCGGCTGAAGCAGTAAGGAAGATCGGCGGGCTGATTAAGGCTATCCAAAGCGAGGCTAACCGGGCGGTAAGCGCTATTGAAATAAGCTCTAAAGAAGTTCAGGAAGGCAAGGTTCAGATAACTAAAATTTCGGAAGTACTATTTGAGATCAATAAATCTACCAAAGAAGCCAATAACTTGGCTAACCAGATCGCCACAGCCGGTCAGGCACGCGTAGTAGAAATGGAGAGGGTAGTCAAAACTTTTAATGATGTGGCCAACATAGCCAAGGAATCAGCTGCTACTGCTCAGGAAGTTTCTTCGACTACCGAAGAGCAGACCGCCTCAATGGAAGAGATGTCTGCTTCTTCTCAGGAATTAGCCCGTTTAGCTATGGATTTGAAAGAATTGGTAGGTAAATTTAAGTTGAAGGAAAAATAAAATTAGTCTTTGCGCCTATCTTTAACAAACACGCTCCCGCCTAAGGTTTTAGCGTAAGATTTAAGTTCTGTAGCTACCTGGATTACTTCTCCGATATGCGAGAATCGGATATGTTCATTAGTAGCGATACCGATAGAAACGCTTAAAAGAGGGATCCGGCAAAGATCTCCCCTCCTGTTTTTAGCCGTGATATAGCCCTTTTCTCTGTCATTTTCATTATAAAAAGAACCGATACTCTTATCGAATTCAATGACAATCTCCTGGGATATTTTTTCAATACACTCAGGTGTGCTGATTAACACAAAATCATCGCCTCCGATATGGCTTAAAAAATCAGTGGAGTTACCAAATTTTTCCAGAGAATTAATAATAATCGAAGCGGTATGGTGGATAATCTGATCGCCTTTCTCAAAACCGTAACAATCATTAAATTCCTTGAATTTATTTAAGTCTAGGTATCCTATGGCTAGAGGCACGCCGGACTTTATCCTTGAATCTAATTCTTTTAGCAACGAGACATTGCCGGGCAGCTTAGTTAAGGCATTGGCTTCCAGGTCGCGGCCCAGGCGCACGAGCGAGGCTTTCACCCTGACCAAAAGTTCTCCGGCGTCAATCGGTATTTCTATATAATCGTCAGCCCCTGAAAAAATACCTTTCATTTTATCCAGGGGATTTTTTTTATCAATAACCAGGATGGCTGAGATATGACGGAAACGGAAATTACTGCGGAGCTGTTTACATATTTCAATACCGTTAATATAAAAAGCTTGGAAATCCGAGATTATTAGATTGAATTGTTCTTTTTTCAGGAGGCTCAAAGCTTCGGTCTGTGTAAAGCAAACTTTTACATTATAGTTTTCGCCGGTCAGTAAGGCTGAGATAAAATCCCGGATCTCATCGTCGTGGATGACAATTAATATATTGCTTTGGCTTGATTCGTAGCTGCCGTTAATAAGGTCCATATATTTAATTCAACGATTCCAGCAGTTTTTTGCAACCTTCCTGGATTAGCTTAACTGATGTCGGGGTTAAGGCGAGATAGAACGAACCGTTTAATTTATGCTCGTGTTCTTCAAATATCGCCTGTATCAGAAGCACATAATCATTTTTATCGATGGGATTAAAAAGCATATTCATGATCTGTTGGATTGGGCCGCTGATCATAGTGGGTATGGATGGTATGATTATTATTTTAAGCATCATGCCTAAGGCGCCCAGGTAGGAGGATACGACTACATTGCCTACCTCTTTGATCAAGGATAAGCCCATTTCCGTTAACTGGCCGCTTTTTTTATCTTCTTCTCCCATGTTGTAGCATAAATCGATTAGTTTAAAGGCGCTTTTTTCGTCCATTAAGAATATTATATTACCCTTAATCCCGGTTAGGATATCGCAGGATACGCTTATCACGATCCGATCAAGTAGCAGCTTATTGATCATGGTCCCGCCAGGCAAGATCTCCAGGGACGGGAGCTTAATATTGATTCTTTTGCCCAGCATCTCCGAAAGCGCGATACTCCCCTTTCCGGCTGAGATGCTGCCGACCTCCCTTAAAATATCCATTTCATCATGCATATGTATCGCCTGATTAGAATTAACCTAAATCAATCATTATTATATATAGAATAATAGCATAATTTGCTTTAAGGTCAATAACTTTTCAGCATATCCAATCAAAAAATTAATTTACACGGATTTACGCGGATTTTTTTACGGATTGACATAAGATTTATCCGTGTGTATCCGTTATTTTATCCGTGCCATCCGCGTATTAACAAAAAACTGTAATCGCAATATAATAATGTCCTGATCTAGCAAAGTAGAAATGTCCGGTTTACAAACTGCTATAATGCTCCTTAAAAGGAGGGTTAATGGCAGAGGAGGATATGCTACTGATGGATCAGGAAGATTTAAAGCGATTAAG
>JAHKAP010000041.1 GCA_018825985.1 Candidatus Omnitrophota bacterium | reverse complement strand
TCAATAAAAATACTATCTTAGAGCACTTAAGGTGGTTTATCTGCATAAAGGATACTGGATATTGAAAATGATAAGCATTTCGTAAAACAACTTGACAGAATGCATATTAATGATATACTTGTATTAGCAAAATATAAGGGAAAAGATGAATATCAATCAATTGCTTGAATTTGACCGTCTGGCCAGGAAAGATGGGCAGAAATACGATAAAAGGCGTGAGCTTTATGATGATATTGCTCAGGATGCCGGAGCTCATTTTATTGGAATAGTTGGGCCGCGCGGCGCGGGCAAGACGATCATACTTAAACAGTTGGCTCTGGCAAGTGAAGGGTCTTTTTATGTATCCTTGGATACTATGGAGGGTGATCTTTTCGATCTCGTCAAGACTTTGCATGAAACGATGCGGATAAAGTTGTTTCTGTTGGACGAAGTGCATGTTTACTCCCGTTTTGAAGCCGATCTCAAGAAACTCTACGATGTTCTTGATATCAGGGTGATCTTCACCAGTTCCACGGCGTTGGGGATGTATGAATCGGGTTACGATTTATCGCGGCGTGTCCTGCTCAAAACCCTTTATCCTTTTTCGTTGCGGGAGTACGCGCGGTTTAAATATGAGCAGGAGTTTGACGCCTTAACCCTCCGGGATATTGTGGAGAAAAAGGTTCCTCCGGATATTTTTAGAGCGGGGGAGCATTTTTTATCGTATATTCAGGGTGGCCTTATGCCATTCGCTTTACGGGAGCCGCAGCCTCTGATGCTTTTAGGGAACATTCTTAAAACAATTATTCGTAAAGACATCCCTCATATCGCAAGGCTCCTGACCGATGAGTTGGAAAGAATAGAGCAGCTCGTTCGTTTTATTGGGCGCTCAGGGATTGACGGAATCAACTATTCCTCGATATCACAGAATGTTCATATTACGAAGTATAAGGCTGAGCAGTATATTACGCTTTTGGAACGGGCTTTTGTTTTGCATCGGGTCTTCCCAATGGGGAGCAATGTGATGAAGGAGCCGAAGGTTGTCATGGCCTTGCCGTACCGTCTTTTGTATAAACCGCTCAATGAAGCTATCGGCGGCTTGCGGGAGGATTTTTTTGTGGGAGCGTTTAGGGCTTTAGGCAAAGAAGTATTTTATCTTAAATCTATGCGTGGGACAAAAACTCCGGATTATTTTATTCGTGATTTCGAAGATATTGTTTTTGAAGTTGGCGGTAAGGGCAAAGGGAGAAGTCAGTTTAAGGGTATGGATATTAAAACAAAAATTATTTTTGCTGATGGCTATAATATGACTGATATAAGGCGGCCGTTATTTCTTGCCGGGCTAATCAATGGGTGAGGCTTGGTATAAACTCGGATGCCGTCAAGACCCGGAAGATTTACGCGACCTGCCTATGTCATTAGTCCTGCCGGCAATCGCGCTTCCTAAGCAACTTGATTATACCTTGAGTATGACGCCGGCCCGCGCACAGGGGAACGAAGGGACTTGCGTTGCTTTTGCCAGCGTAGTCGGGATCAAGGAATATCAGGATACGCTGGAATATAAAAAGAATATTTTGCTCTCTCCGCGGTTTCTTTATAATCTTTGCAAGAAATTTGACGGCGCGCCTGACGAAGACGGGACTTATCCACGCATAGCGATGAAGATGCTCTTAAATTACGGGGTTTGTCTCGAGTCATTCTGGCCTTATTTTCCTCATCAAACTAACCAGCCGAAGAAAAACGCAGGTAAGAGTGCCCGCAAATACCGCATAAAAGCCTACGCGCGGCTCAATAGTATAATAGAAATGCAGCGGAGCCTGGTAATTAACGGCCCGTTTTTAGCAGGGGTTAAGGCTTTTGCATCCTGGTTTAGCGCTAAAGTAAAGAAAAATGGCTTGATACCTCTGCCGAAGAAGCTGGAAAGATTAGCCGGGGGACATGCGATTTGTATTGTCGGCTATGACGATAGAAGAAAACTTTTTAAATTTAAGAATTCATGGGGCAAAATGTGGGGAGAAAAGGTGTATGGTTACCTGCCATATAAATACATGGAAAAATACTGTGTGGACGCCTGGAGCGCCACTGACCTGATTGAAAACCCCAAGGCCCTGGTTAAGAAGCTCGAGCAGATCATTAAAAAGTTTAAAACCGGTTAAAGTATTAGATTTATGCGCGGGTGGTGGAATGGCAGACACGCTACTTTGAGGGGGTAGTGGGGCGACTCGTGAGGGTTCAACTCCCTCCCCGCGCATATAATTTTCCTGTGATAACATGTCAGGGAGTTGAACGCCGGATTTACGCCGAGCGGAAGACAACTCCCTCCCCGCGCAAAAAAATTTACTCCCGCTGATCCTTTACCCAGTTGCTTTTTTCGACAGCCTTGGCAAAACCTTTTAATTCCGCTCCGATCTCGCCAATTTGGGCCACGTGTTCTATCGTCCGAAATTCATTCGTAACGACCCCTATAGCTATGGATAAAAGCGGTATTTTTTGCTGTATGCCTTTGCGGTCATGAGCTAGGATATATCCATTTTTCCTATCGGTTTCATTATAAAAAAAGGGCGAAACCGCGTCAAACCCCTCGATTATTTTGTTGCACATCTCTTCGTATTTATTCGAGGTAGTCACTACCACAAAGTCATCGCCGCCAATATGGCCGATAAAATCATTAGCACTACCTATCTGCTGGACTGTCCGGATTAAGATACGGCCGGTTTCTCTTATTACTTCATCGCCATGTTCGAATCCATAAGTGTCATTGTAAGCCTTGAATTTATTCAAATCCAGGTAACATACTGCAAACAAAGTTTTGTTTTCCAGTCTTTGAGACAACTCATTTAATATTGAAACATTACCCGGCAGACGGGTTAAAGGATTAGCCTCCAGGTCGATCTCAGAGCGCCTTAAAATCATCCTTATGCGGGCGAGCAGTTCTTTTGGTTCAAAGGGTTTGACAATATAATCGTCTGCTCCCGCATCGATCCCCCCTACCAGGTCGTCAACTTCGCCGCTACCGGTAACCATTATTACCGGAAGATGCCTGAGGAGGATGTCTTTTTTGACTATCCGGCAGACTTCCCTGCCGTTTAGAATGGGCATCCGGTAATCCAATAGTATAAGGTCCGGAGATTTAGTTTGAATTGCGCTTAAAGCTTCTTCTCCGTTTGCGGTTTCGATCACTTCGTAGTTTTCTTCAGATAGAGTCAGTTTTAATATGTCCCGGATATCCGGGTCATCGTCAGCTATAAGTATTTTTATTGCCATAAAAATCTACCTCCGTTACGCTGCCGGCGGCAGAAGGAAGCTGAAAGTCGAGCCTTGACCAGGATAACTTTTTACCCAGATCCTTCCTTTATGCGCCTCGATTATATTTTTTACCAAAGTCAGGCCTAAACCAGTACCCCTTAATTGCTGGTTGATAAGATTATCCACCCGGTAGAATTCTTCAAATATTTTATTCTGGGCTTCTTCGGGCATGCCGCATCCGTTGTCGGCAATGTCAATTTGTATGCCTTCAGGCGTGCTGCAGCTTTTCAGGGTTATTTTGCCCTGTTCAGTGGTAAATTTTAAAGCGTTGTTGATAATGTTAATGAATACCCGTTTTATTTGGGCCGCGTCCGCCAGGACATATTTGGCGTCTTCGGCTATCGAATAAGAAAATTCAATCCGCTTTTCTTTTAAGAGTATGGATAACAGGTCCGATACCTCGTCGACCATCTTTTTGATATCACAGCGCCCCTGTTGCATGGCTACCTTGCCGGATTCGATCCGGGAAATATCCAGAAGGTCATTGATGAATTGCACCAACTCATCGGTATGATTGTTTAATTTAGCCAGGCGCAATTTAACATCTTCCGGCAGCGCGCCGAACTTACCGGACAATAATAGGGAGGCGTATCCTTTTATCGAAGTAAGCGGGGTACGCAGTTCATGGGATACGCTGGAGACAAAATCCGTTTTTCTTTTGCTTATTGTATTAACTTCTTCTAAAACCCGGGATAATTCCCGGGTTCTCTCCTCAACCCTTTTTTCTAATTCCTGCTGGGCAGCCCACGTTTTTTCAAAGAGCCGGGCATTTTCCAGAGATTGGCCTAATTGATTAGCCAGGATGGCTATAGATTCATCGTCACCTTCTTCTTTGGCAGTGTCTAGCCTCCCGGTGCCTACAAACATGAGCCCCTTACTTCCTTCTTTAGGCAGAATAGGCGAGATAATAAAGTTGCCGACGTCCAGAGCTTTCATTATCTTATCCTTAACGGTTCTGTCCTCATTCTTTGAATATAAGGTTATTGGCATCTCTCTCTTGATCAAAAGAAGGTAATAGTCTTTATTCGCATTTACAAAATTTATTATGGGATCGATCTTTTCTTGAGGGTAGCCTAAGCTTAAATTCAGCGAGAATTTTTTCTCCTCCTGATCCCATAGAAAAACCAGGGCTTTTTCAAAACCCATATCTTTGATGTGATATTCACGAATGCTTTTAAATATCTGGGTTTCTTCCAGGGTGGTGCTTATTGCCCGGGAGATGTTTTGTAAAGCATTTATGCTGGTCATTTTTCTATCCAGCTCCTCGTGGGTTTTATTTAATTCCAAGTCCGTGCGCAGGATCAATTTGGCCTGTTCATCCATTTCATCGATTGATTTTTTGGTTTTTTCCAGCTCGCCCTTCAACCCCTTTACCTTATAAACCTGAGAAATAAGCAATATGATTAATATGACCGTAGTTAGTATTATAATTAGCCAGATTATATAAACCGAGCTATGCATATCAACCCCCGACAATTAAAATCGATAAATTCTGATTATTGCAGTAAGCCTGTCCCGGGCAGCTTGTGCTTTTTAGCGGGATAAGCCCCCCATACGAGTATAAGCCTATTATTGGAGTGCCAGGTTCTAATTCCGCCTTGATAATATCTAATTCTTTTGCCACCTCTTTTTTAAGAATAGTATACCTGGCTAGAGAGTTAAATACAAGAGCAAATCTTTTGGCGTTTTCCCGGGGTATCAGGCCTGAGGATAGGATGAGTTTGCTTTGTTTTATGGCTTGTTTTGCGGCATTGAGGCAGGTTTCCTTGGTTGCGATCATCAGTCTTACCGAGCCGCCTTCCGGGACACTCCCATGAAAATGCAGCGATCCAGAATCTTCATCCACAAAATTAATGTTTCTTAGTAGGTATTCTTTTTCTCCCGGAATAGGCATCCCTAGGGGGTAGAGAGCGGGTATGTTAATCGGCCCATGTTTTAATTCCCGGGCTGGGCAACCTAAGTAATCTTCGTAAAGCTTAACCGCGGGCTTGCCATCAATAGTTTTGATCACATTGTCACGGCTTGAAGTTATAGTGTGTTGTTTGCCTAAAGGCTCCCAGCCATGTTTTGTCCCAAATCCAAAGTTGACCCTTCCGCCTAAAAACATAGCGGCGCAGGAATTGCGGGAGAGCTCGTTATTATAATATAAGTAGTTTCTTTGAGAACGATCCGCCTCTGAATTATAGGCCCCGATTAAAGGAAAGCTGGTCCCAAATTTTTCTCTTAGGGCGCGGACCAATCCTGAGGATTCTTCTATAACATTATCCGACAGCAGCAGGCCGAATGTCCTTGGCGCATAGTGGAAATTTTGGATAAATCTTTCAGCCATCTCTTTCCCGGACTCAAAATCAGCGGCAGCATTCAAAGTATTAATGATGGAGGTATGGATGCCAGCATTTTCAGGTAATTTCAAAAGCATTAAAACTAGGCCTTGATTGAATACCCCTTGGTTTGAGATTATGGCTATGCCGGTAGAACCGATAATCGGCGCTGCGCCTATGATTTCATGTATTGTTTTCAGCATGGTAGAGGAGGAGAGTTCCGGGGAACTGAAAAGAATGGCCAGGTCAGGCTTGCCTTTGGGCACCCCATGTTGAGCGGACCTCAATGCTTCTTTGACCGCTATTATAGGATTTTTTTCTAAGCTTAGTCCAACCCCAATATCCATAGCGTATAGTATATACTAATAAAGTTGAACCGGTCAATAAATTTATGTAATCGCAATATAATAATGTCCTGATCTAGCAAAGTAGAAATGTCCGGTTTACAAACTGCTATAATGCTCCTTAAAAGGAGGGTTAATGGCAGAGGAGGATATGCTACTGATGGATCAGGAAGATTTAAAGCGATTAAG
>JAHKAP010000040.1 GCA_018825985.1 Candidatus Omnitrophota bacterium | reverse complement strand
TTCGGCCGAAGAATATCCAAATCTGTTAACGGTCAATCTTCAACTGTCAACTACATCTACGATGGCGGTCAGGTCATCGCAGAATATGATTGTACCGGTAAGTTGCTGCGCAAATATGTTTACGGTCCCGGTATTGACGAGCCGATATGCCTTACAACTTACACATCCCAGGCCGCGACGCGTTATTACTATCACTTTGATGGGCTGGGAAGCGTAGTTCAGATGACGGACGAAGAAGGACAAGTGGTTGAGCAATACGAATATGATGCCTACGGCAATGTAAAGATTTACGATTCATCCCATGCCTTATGTCCAACATCAAGTATCGGGAACACGTATTATTTTACCGGGAGGGTGCTGGATGAGGAGACGGGGTTATATTACTACCGTGCTAGGATGTATTCACCTGGGCTGGGGAGATTTTTACAGGCGGATCCATTAGATTATTGGGATGATTATAATTTGTATCGTTACTGTTACAATAATCCGGTAAATTGGATTGACCCATTCGGGTTATGTAAAGATAAAAAGAATGGTTGGTGGCCTGAATCGTTAGATTATATTGTTCCTGGTTATAGAAAGTATGGTGGGCCTAGTCGTAATGGCCCAGGAGAACCAGAAGATCTTATGGATGCTGCTTTTGAGCAGCATGATGCAGGATATAAAGAAGGCAATTTAGATGATGCAGATTTAAAAGTGATATACAATCTGGATAATCTTCCTGAAAATCCAGAAGATTGGGGTGAAGGGGTTAATGTAATATATGCTGAGCTTTATCGTATCGGCGCTTATTCTATATTTGAAACTAGACAGGTTATTATAGGAATTGCAAATGATGTCGAGTATACCAGGAATCTATTAAAAAGCTATGTTACAAAAGCAATCGAAAGGGTTGGAGAAAGTTTAAGAAAAGAATAGATGTTATTAATTCTAACCAGCGGAGATATTTAATGAAGCCATCACGAGGAATAAGTATAATTGCCTACCTTGAAATGTTAAGTGTAGTAGCTGGTGTAATAGCTTTATTGCATATTGATAAATATCCTTTTGCTCTAATCATATGGTCGATACCAATAGCTTTATTAGGCCTCGGGACTATAAAATTAAAACCAATTGCTAGAAAAATGAATCTGATTTTATCGCCCTTTGTTGTTGTTATTTATATTTCTGGAGCGATGATCATCATAGAACAATTTACTCCATTCAAGTTCAACTTAGTTTTATTCTACATTTTTCTAATAGTTACTTTAATAGTACATATTTATTTTTTCTCACATCAAACAATAATTGCGCAATTCGATAAAAGACAGCAAAAAGGCAAGGAGGAGGGGATAGACACATTTTTAAATTAATGAAAAAAGGGGACAGACACATTTTTAGTTGACGATGAGAGAAAAAGTTGTTAGCATAAACACATGCCAAGACAAGCACGAATAGTTATACCAAACACAGCGCATCATGTAACCCAGCGGGGCAATTATCAACAGGATATATTTGAGAGGCAAGAGGAGTATATAAAGTACTGTAACTGGATAGATGAATACGCGCAGCAGAAAAGCTTAGAGATTTTAGCCTATTGTCTTATGAGAAATCATGTACATTTTATAGTCATACCTAAAGAAGTGCAAGATTTATCAGAAGTATTCAAAGTGGTACATATGAGGTATTCACATTATAAAAATCGGCAGAGATCAGCAAAAGGTCATTTATGGCAAGGAAGGTTTTATTCATGCATATTGGATGATGCACATGTGTATCGTGCGATAAGATACGTAGAGAAAAATCCGGTAAGAGCAAAAGCAGTAAAGAATGCTTGGGAATATAAGTGGTCAAGCGCGCAGGAGCATACCGGGGAGAGAAACAAGGCATTGATAACGCTTAGCAGGTATAAGGGGATAAAAGCTGGAGAGCAATGGAAAGAGTATTTACAAGAGGACGATCCAGAACTGACGGAAGAAATGAGGGTAAAGACTGAACGAGGTTTAGTGGTTGGGGGAGATAACTTTATCAAGAACTTAGAAGGAGTATTAAATCGTTCATTGGCCTGTGTAAAGCAGGGTAGGCCAAAGGGGCGCAAATAAAGGTGTCTGTCCCCTTAGTTGTCCCCTTAGTTAAAGGAAAGTACACCCCGGGGGTGTCCACCACGGTCTTTGAGCCGCTTTAGGACCGTAATTTACTTGACAAAATAATAAGTTATGGTAATTTATTACCATAACTATGGTGAAAAGATGATATCTCTGCGTTCGAAAATAACAATAAAATTGCTGGATTATTATTTTCTTAATCCGGATGCCCAGGTCTATATTAATGAACTTGCCAGGATTTTAGAAATCGACCCTAAAAATACTGAAACCAAGCTTAAAGAGTTAGAAAAAGAAGGCCTTTTTAAAAGCGAATTTCGCGGAAAGCAAAGGTATTTTTTTCTCGCAAAAGATAATCCGGTTTTAGAGCATTACCGCCAGATTTTTCTGAAAACCCACGGCATAGAAAAAAAACTCAAAAATATGCTAAGCGGCATCAAAGGGATTAAAGAAGCTTACTTGTTCGGCTCATACGCGAGCAATAAAATGGATTCTTCAAGCGATGTAGATCTATTGGCTATCGGCACACATTCTATTTTAGAATTACAGAGAGTTATCGTTCAACTGCAGAAAGATACGGGCCGGGAATTCAATGTAACAAATCTAAACCCAGGGGAATTTAGAGCAAGGAAAAAGGATAAGAGCCATTTTATAAGCAGCATCTTCAAAAATAAAACTATAAGGCTTATATGATTCATTTCGAAAGTCAATATTTCCAAAAGCTGACATTTCAAGCGGAACAGGTTGAGCAGTTTTTGCGTTCTGCCACGCGCGATCTTAAAATAGCCAGAGAGTCGGATATACCCGACGTTATTTTCAAATTCTGCTATGACGCCCTTATCAAGCTAAGTATTATGCTGATTGCCAAGAAAGGCTATAAAGTCAGAAGCGCGGCCGGCCATCATGTGAAGATTTTGGAGAAACTTAGTCAATTGCTTAAGGATAAAGACATTCTTGTGCTTGGCAATAAAATGAGGCAAGAACGCAATCTTAATCTTTATGATGGCGGATGTTTTGTAGGAGAGAAAGATAGTCTTGGATATCTTGAATTTGTCAAAAGCGCTTTTAAAAAAGCTGGAGTTTAAAAAGTGAGTAAAAAGCACACCCCGGGGGTGTCCGCGGTATTTAGGGAATTAAAATGCGCATAACGATTTTAAACGGAAATCCAAACAGCAAAAATTATCTTTTTGACGAATATGTTAATAATATCGCCGGGCTATTAAAATCTAAAAACAATACAGTAGATGTGATATTGTTGCGGGAACGCAATCTGCAATATTGCCTTGGTTGTTTTGATTGCTGGTTGAAGACACCGGGTGAATGTGTGATGAGGGATGATTCAAGAGATATATGTAGAAAATACATAAATTCTGATTTTGTGCTTTTTGCGTCCCCGATAATCAGCGGCTTTAGCAGCGCTTTACTCAAGAAAACACAGGATAAGCTGATACCTTTATTGCACCCTTACTTTGAAATAATGGGGGGAGAGTTTCATCATATGCGTCGTTATAAACGCTACCCATCTTTGGGGCTTTTGTTAGAGAAAAACACAGGAGTAGATGAAGAAAATATCAATATAATTTCAAACATATATTCACGCATAGCGTTGAAATTTAAAAGCAAACTGCGTTTTTTAAAGTTTATTACGGATGCGCCGCAAGAGGTAGTTAATGAAATTGGTTGTAATTAATGGTTCGCCCCGGAGGGAAAGGGGGAATACCGAAATAATTTTGAAATATTTTTTAAACGGATTTTTGCGCAATAAAAATAATACTAGTAAAAGTATCCATTTAACTCGGATAAAAGATATAAGCTATACCGATATAAAGAAGTCAATGGCAGAAGCGGATAGGGTAATCGTGGGATTTCCTTTGTACATAGACGCAATGCCGGCTGTTGTAAAAGAATTTTTCGAGTCACTTGAAGATTCGAAAAGTGAATATTCTATCGGGTTTATTGTGCAGTCAGGATATCCGGATGCGGCTCATTCGAAATATATCGAAGCTTATTTGAAAAAGATATCAAAGCAATCAGGTTGGGATTATTTAGGGACAGTTGTTCGGGGCGGAATGGAGGGAATAAGGGATTGGTTTTCCTGGATATTTAATGGGTTTATGTATATATGGTGTTTAAATTTGTTTTATCGTCTGGGAAAGATTTTCGGGGAGACCGGCAGCTTTGATGAAAGGATAGTTAATCGTTTGCTTAAATCAAGAACTTTTTTAGGACTTGATGTTTGGAAGTTGTTCAATAGTTGCGGCATCACAAAACTGTATTGGAATATGTTTTTAATTAAAAATTGTGCTTTTGGAAAACGTTTTAACCGGCCATATCAAATGAATTAAATTTCGCTATGACTAAAAAATATGATTATGATGTGATTATTATCGGCGCGGGGATTAGCGGACTTGTCTGCGGCTGTTACCTTGCAAAAGCGGGGCTGAAGACGCTGGTTGTGGAGAAAAACGTCAACGTCGGCGGATATTGTACTTCATTTACCAGAAAAGGATTTCGTTTTGATGCTTGCGTACATTTTTTATCAACCTTGCGCAAAGAAGGAAAATTCCATAAAATTCTTAACAATATAGGGTTGTTCGA
>JAHKAP010000003.1 GCA_018825985.1 Candidatus Omnitrophota bacterium | reverse complement strand
GGTTTGACAGGCAAGCCAGTGGCTTATATTACCAGTGAAATCGCCATTAAGGGGACTATTTTTGCCGGCGGCTTGGGAAAATTGGCGGCAGATACAGCTTATCAAGCAGCAGAGACGTTTGGGACGGCGCCGGTTATTTATCTGGAAGAAGCAGGAGAGCAGCTCACCGATGAGATATACCCTGACGATGAGTGGGAGCGGTTCCTGCAGGAATTATTCCTGGGCAAGGCCTGTGAAGCAATCATGGGATATATTCAGCCGGCAATAATTCATATGAATGAGTCGGCCACCACATTGGTTTTGCCCGCGTTTCTTAGTAACCGGAGTTTTAAAGAGCCGCAATGGGTATTGGCAGACCATACTCCTATGAGGACTGCCCTGCGAGATTATCCTGAGGGCTGGTGGTATTATACCGGTTTTGCTGCTGGGCTTAAGGATTATTTCGTATCCCGGGGACGGTTTAATTTTATGGAAGGCGCATTAAAGGTTATTCATCAAAAGCAGGGCATAGTATATGCGGTAAGCGAATTGCACGGCAGGGTCACGCAGGATATGTTCCAAGAGTTTGTTGATATGATCACCTTCGTTACTAACGGCTCCTACATAAATAACTGGCGCGCGCCATCTTTAAGATTATTGACGGGCAATACTGAAGAAGAAGAGAGAAGCGATGCCGCGCGAAAGAAAGGCCAACTAAAAGAGGAAATGATTAACAGGGTTTATGAATGGACAAGGGTCCGAATGGATCCAGCCGAGCCGATCATTCTCTTCTCGCGCCGTATGGCAGAGTATAAGCGTTTAGCTATGACCCTGCACGATGAAATTATCTACAAGCTGTTAAGAGCGAGGGTAGATGGCGGCCTGGGCATGCAATATTTAATTGCCGGCATTCCTTACGGATCCTATGGTATGGATATACTCAACAGGATTGATTTGTTAAGGAGACAGGGATATCCGATTGTTTATGTCCCGGATTATGATGTTAACTTGGAGGTAAATAGGGTACTCCTCTCTGGAGCCGACTTTTTATTCCATATCCCGCAGAGGCCTTATGAAGCCTCCGGTACAAGCTACCAGATGGCGGCGTTTAACGAGACTATCCCTATTTGTTCCTTAGATGGCGGACCGCTGGAACATATTGAAGAGTTCAACGAATTTACCCTGCAGGGCAACGGCATTTTTATCTATGAACATGCGGATAAAGAAGCAGGGGGCATCCAACGCAAGGATATCAGGCAGGAGGGGGATCTGGATGGCCGCAAAGCCCTGGCAGAGGCCTTAGAGAAGGCGAGGAGGATATACGATGCCCCAGTTTCTTTAGAGGCTATCCGTTGGAATCTGTACAAGAGCTCAGAAGCAAACATGACCTCGGAACGTATGTTTGAGGAATACTATGCCAAACTCTATGCTCCTCTTATGAGCAAGACCTCCAGTTCCCCGATGATAGAGATAGAATTCCGCCACAGAGATAATCTGCGGTATCGTATGGCGATTGAATCAACCCCGGCCAAGCAGATACAAAGGAGCCGGTTGAACATAGACGGTGATGTAGAAACTTATATTGAGGAGGGGGATATTTTATTGGTAGGTATCCGTCTCTTCCGCGAAATGCGTCTCTATCCTTCTTCGGAGAATATCGGTAAAAGTCTTTTCTATATTAATCTAACCAAGGCTTATGCGGAAGCAGATTCTTTATCAAATTTTTCCCAGGTAATAGGCGGCCCGGTAATAGAGATTAATTATGATTATCGTAGGATGAATCTTGGTTCACTCCTTGTTATTACCGGCCTTAAAATCAGTAAGAGCCTGGGCGCGCAGTATTTTTATTACAGGGATGTGGATTCGGCTCATCATCGTGAACGCGCTGCTTTAAAAAATAATGACTTCTCCGCCGGGCCGCTTCAAGGGCTTCTTCAAAAGATTGGCTTTACCCTTGATGGGGATAAGCCAAGACAATCTAATCTCTTCTTTACCTTCGAGCATGGCCCGGTAATAAAACGCCATTATGTCAATATGACGTATGATTTAACCAACAACCCTGCGCTATTTAATTCATTGCCCGCGGAGATTAAAGAGGCAACTCTTATTTATTCCAGTTCTCCGTTAGGCTTAACCCAGTTTCCCTCACGGAATGGAAACAGTTTCCCGTGGAAAGGGCATAGCGTGAAACTTATGCCGGGGTTGCTGCGTAAACATAAAAGGATTGGCTTACCTTCCGTGGCTGGTGGGGGCCATTTCTTCGCGGCAGCCCTGGTTTATTTATTAAAGATCAATGGCGCTGTAGTAGGTACTCGTCTTGAACAATACGGACTCAGGTCTCACTATAGCTTGGCTCCTCCAGTAAACGGTGTTTATCCGCTTTATTCCCTGCCGCAAACCTACCTAATAAATAATATCTTATATAACAGTTTTACCATCGCCAGTTCTCCTGTCGGCGAAAAGCTTCCGGACAAAACCCAGGATCAGGATCCCCTTGCCCAGGCCCCAAATACGCCACTAATTTCTGAGTCGGGAGCATCAAAGCAAGAACGCATAATCATTTGCGCTTTAAATAACGCGGTCCTGAGGAATGTCAGCGGCAAGGTTATTCTGAAGACCAAAGAAAACCGGGTTTATAATGAGCAGGATTTTAAATATTTGTTTATCTTAAGGGGGCTGGATTATCTTTATGGGCTTATTGACAGCTTGGAGGTCAAGACTGAAAGGATTATTCTTTTAAGGCCTAAGCCTTTAAAAGAACTACTGGATCAGGTGATTGACAGGATACTTCAGAAGATAGGCGAAGCAGGCAGCGCTGAGGAGGAGGCAGGCACAATAGACTTTATGGCAGATATCATAGACGAAGACATGAAGAAAAGCCTATCCGCCCACCATATTCTAAATAAGAGCGCTTTTGATATATACAAAGAGATAGTTGATACTCCGTTTAAAATGCCTGTCTTAACCGATAACCAAGAACAGAGGGAAGAGGCTTTTAGGCAGGAAGAGGAGCGTATTGATATTTCCAAGGCTACTATTCTTAACTCAGTGCAGAGAGTTCTTGAGCGCTCCGGACAATATAGCCGCCAGCAGTATAACGATGTGTTCCTGTTGCAAAAGAAAGGCGTGGAAGGGTTGCTTGATGATGAGGCAAAGATGTTAAAAGAAGCAAGGGAATATACTTGGGCAGGGTTTATAATTCTGGGGGTGATTAAGAAGTTGGATGCTTTATTGGCGCAGGTAGATCAGGAGTATCCGCAAGAGAAAGATGTAGAACTGCGCAGGATTATGAGGCAGAGGCATAGTTTCCATGGGGAGTTGAGGTCAATATTATCGGATATTTTCCAGGAGTCTTTATGGCGGTACAGGTGGAATATGCCTAAGATCCAGGAAAGAGTTAACTCCGATATCAGAGCAAGGGTAATCCGCATTAGGGACTCTATAAAAGATACTCTGGAGAGGATTGATCGGCGCTCTGACGAAGACGAGCAGCAGGTAAAAGGAATTGTAACGGCTATAAAGATGTTTCTTGAGAACGCCCTTGTTAACCTAAACTACGAATATGTCAGTTACCGCTACCTGCTTTTTGAAAACGCGCTTTCTTCTACATTGTCCAAGATCCAGACCTGGGAGAAAGATGAAGATAGTATCAGGAACATAAAGACGATGCTTGAGCATTTAGCAGATACGCTTATCAATGATAAAGAGGACGAAGAAGAGGCCATACAGGAAGACGGCCTGGCCCAAGGCGAGGGTGTAATTCTGGTGTTTAATTATATTCCTACCCCTGCTGAATTTGAGAATACCAGGTCGCGCTATATAAATAGGTTAGCAGGAGTGATTAATATACACGGTTCTCCGCAGTCCCATTACGCAATCCGGGCAAAGGAGGATAATATTCCTGTGCTTATCCTGGAGGATGCCAGCGAACTTTTTAAATTTATCGCGCAGGAGAGGATATTGATAATTAACGGGGAGAGAATTGTCCTGCGCCCAGGAGAAAAGGCCGAGCAGGAATTCTTGATCCAGCAAAAGGGAGAAGAAGTCTTTCAGAGGTATTATCTGACCCGGGCAGAAGAGCCTCTTAATATACCTTTTCGCTATATCCTGGCAAACGCGGATACGCCGGAGCAGATCAAGCAGATACAGCATAGCCATGCCCAGGGCATCGGATTGGTAAGGATGGAAAACGCCACTTGCTATAACCATGTTATTCCGCCGTCGCTGGAAGAAATCGAAGAG
Organism: Candidatus Omnitrophota bacterium; assembly: GCA_018825985.1. GTDB lineage: Bacteria > Omnitrophota > Gorgyraeia > Gygaellales > Profunditerraquicolaceae > JAHKAP01. Next base: position 1,614 of record JAHKAP010000003.1, on the reverse strand, counting down.
GCCTGCAGGGATATTTTGCTTAGCGCAGGAGGTAAAAAAGTAACCTTCCGGACTCTTGACCTGGCAGAAGATAAGAAGCCGCTTTGTTTCATCGGAGCCAACTATAGAAATAGAAAATGGGCCAGGGAGACTGCTTTTGGCTGGGATAGCGATAAGATGCTGATCAGGGCGTTATTAAAACTATGGACAGAGGGTTTCAGGAATTTTAACCTTATGTTCCCCATGGTGGAGGGCGAGGAAGACGTAAGATTAATAGAGAAGATGATGGATGAGGCCCGCGCCTCCGAGCAGATGGAAGGTATTGATATCTTTGAGTTGGGGATCATGTTGGAAACCAAGAAATCCGTTAAAGATATAAGGAAGCTTCTGCGTTTTGATTCTCTTGAGTTCTTTAGCTTTGGTACCAATGACTGGATAGCTGAAGAATACGGGGTTAGCCGAAACGACCCGCAGGATTACGCAAGATATTATAAGGTTATCCTGCCCAGGATAGTAAGGTTGATCCGCGATACCCTCCTGGCTGCCTCAAAGGCAAAGAAAAAGCTGGAATTTTCACTCTGCGGGGCCCTGGCATCTCTTCCTGTTTTCTGGGTGGTTTGGTATTATCTGATGCAGGATAAAAAGGGACTGGCTTTAAGTATGTCGCAGTCATCTATCCCTGAATTTAAGGCCTGGATAAACCTGTTAAACTCAAATCAGGATAAGGTGAAAGATGCCTTTATCTATTTGGATGAGGATATATTTTCAAGCTCCCAGGAAGATATTGACAGCGCCGGCGATAGGCTAAATGAAGTTCTAAACAAGGTTGCAGCTGAAATAAAAGGGATTATTTTTAAGGATTTAAATAGAGAAGGCGCCTTAGCATTAGATAAGGGCGCTGGGCAAGATGATTTTCTGGCGCAGGATCTTGTTTCGGATAATCTACCGGAGGTTTTGCCTGAAGACAGCAGGCAGTTCTTCATATATGACCCTCTTGGCCTGCACGCCAGGGTAGCGGGAAAGATCTGGAATATTTTTGCAGAGCACACAAAGAAGAATACTTTCGAGTTAATCTATGGCAAAAAGGTATTTGCGGTCGGTGATATGCTTGATATGCTTAATGCTACTGTCCCTAAAGGCCAGAATGTAATCTTCCGCATAACAGGAGAGGATAAAGAAGAGATATTTGGGAAACTAAAGGCGTATTTTGAAGAAATGAAGAAAGCCGCAAAAGAAAACGCAGGAAGCCCTATAATCTCCCCGTCTGATAACTCTTTGATCAATAGAGTTTCGTTAAACAAAAGATCTTCTTCAGGAATAGCCTCTCAAGGCAAGTCAGATATTAATATATTAGGCCTTAAGGTTCCTTATCTCCCCAAGAAAAACAAGCCCTTATATCTGTTTGAAGGTATATATAATCCTGCCGCTAAATTCCAATCAGAGAAGTTTGAGAAACACGAGTTAGCGAGGATAATAGCTCTCGGGGGGATGATCTTGCCCGGGATGAAGGTCCTTGATTTAGGATGCGGCTCAGGATATCTGGCAATAGTCGCGGCGGCAAAAGGCGCTTATGTTGACGCGGTTGATATCCAGGAATTAGCGGTAAAAAATACCCGGTACAACGCTGAGAAGTTT
>JAHKAP010000039.1 GCA_018825985.1 Candidatus Omnitrophota bacterium | reverse complement strand
TATTATATCATGATATATAGCTATTAACTTACTTATATTTACCTATGACCAGAGTCTAAAATTTTATTTTTTTGGTTTGATGCTAAAATATAGATAACATATTGCTGCAGAATAGGTTAGCTAATAGAATGCTAAGACATACTATGACATACAATCTCATAATTTATTATTATAGATTATAATAATTCTGGGAAAGTCTAAGGATTAGAATAGGTATAATTAGCAGCTGAATTAATCAGGGTTAAACCTTGATATGGACCGCTAGACGCAATCTCAACTCTGACAGTAACATTATTAATTGCCAGAGGAAGCTCTGGCTCAACTATACATTTAGGATCACTGCCACAAGTATTTCTTTTAATATAATATGTCCCGTAAGGCGATACCCAAGCGCCTGATCTTAATTTTTCCCTGGCATAAACCACGCCCATCTGAGCCGCGTAATATGCCTGGATCCGGGATACTCTATGCTTAGTAAGTCGGGCCTGGTTTAAAATAAAGCCTAAAACAATATTAGCTAAAATCGCCACTATTAAAAGCGAACTCAAGACTAACAGTAAGGCTACGCCTTTTTGGCTAACAAGTCGGTTATTTAATTTAGGCATCTTTTCTTAAATTAATTTTATAATCACCTTCTGTTTGCTGAACAACTACGTGCCCTTCCCTGGCAAGCCAGCCCAAGCTCATTAACACATTCTCCCGGTTTTTATCTATTCCGCTCGCCAACTTAGACAATGTTACATCGCCATGCTGATCTAAGTAATGCCATATATCTCCGGCAATTATGCCTATTTCAGTTATCATATCCGCCTCCAATTTTAAATTGATTATATTTTAGAAATAAACTCTTTGGAAGTCAAGCCTTTATTTTGACTTTAACAAGCCAATCCTCTCCTGCGCGTATCTAGATTCCGGAACAGCCATTAATACTATTTTCTCATATATCCTAAGCGCTTCCTGCCGTTCCAAGCTATCCTCATACATCTGGGCCAGCCGAAAAAGAGATTTTATAATATACTCCTTATTTTCAGAAGGCATATCTGATATCTTTAAATATTCCTCTTTTGCCTCCCGGGTCCTATTTAGGGCCTGCAGGATTTCCGCCATTTTAAACCTGATGCCGATTTCAGCCTTACCGGAAGACTCAAGTCCTTTGCGATAAAAAATCAACGCTTTCTCCGGTTCGTTATTTTTAACGTATACCTCCGCCAGATTAATAACAGCTTTATTATTTAAATCCTGCCTGGTGGAATCGATAACTTTAGTAAAATAATCGATCGCCTGCGGGTACTCGCCCTCCTGTTTATAAATAGAACCTAAAATATACCAGGCATCCGGGATCAGGGCGTTTTGGGGAAAATCCTGGGTCAGCGAATAGAAATAGCGCCTGGAAAGACCCAGATCATCATTCTGGTAATAATATTCCCCCAGCCACCAGATAACATCGGGGGTAAGGTTTGATTGCGGATATTTACTTCTTAAAGCATTGAACCTGCTCATCGCTTCTTTATCATCGCCCAGCTGAAAATAACAATCCGCTATCTGGTATTCCGCTTTCTGAGATAACTCGCTATTCTGTCCATATATACCGATAATATCTTTAAAAACCTTAATCGCTTCCGTGAAATCTCCCAAGTTATAAAGACTGTTACCCAATAAATACATTGCCACAGAATTGAGATTACTGTCTTTATAATTCTGGGCGAACTTCTGAAAAACCTCCCGGCTTAAATTATAATCCTGTTTCTGGAAATAGGCCGAACCCAGAGCGTAATAAACGTCGGGGAGCATTTTAGAACCGGGAAACTGTTTAGAAAAATCTTTTAAAACAGAAACGGCCTGGTCATAATCACCGGACTTTATCAAAACCAGCCCCAATTGATATTGGACATAATCCGCGTAAAAACTATTATGGTAATCCCGGGATATATTTCTATATACCTCCAATGCTTTGGCATAATCGCCTTCCTCCTGAAAAACACCAGCTAGATCAGTAAGGGCGCCGGCCCGAAGTTCCTGATCTTTGCTTATTTCAGATACCTTCTGAAATTCCCGGGCCGCTCCTTTAAAATCGCCGAGTTTTAAAAAAGTCGTTCCCAGGCTATAATGAATCTTATCAGCGGAATCAGGCGGGATCATCCCCTGGTCGATTTTATCCAAAGCCTCCTCTAAAACCTTGACCGATTCATTATATTCCTTAAGAGCCAGGCAGGACTCGGCCTTACCCAGGTAGACCTGGGCCATGATCTGCGGATTGACCGCAACTAACAATAACTCATCATATACCTTAATTGCCTGCGCAAACCTGTTAGTTTCGAAATAAAGGCCAGCTTTACCTAATAATAGAAAATACAGGTTTTCGTTTTCCAGGCTATCACTCTTAAGTCCTAAGAATATCTCTTCAGACTTTTGATATTGTTTTAACTTTAAATAAGTCCAAGCCAGACCCAATTTTGATAAAGCCTGGATCCTTTGATCGCTGAGGTCCGAGATGACCCGGGAATATTCTTCAATAGCCAGGCTAAAATTATTCAAATAATAATCCGCTTCAGCCAAATAAAAATATAAGTATGGAATCCTCCCGCTATCATTAGGGTATAATTTAATGTAAGAGTTGATCTCCTTTTTCAATCCTAAATAATCTTTTAAATTATATAGGCATTCAATAGTTTTAAATCCGGCGTCCTGGACCTGAGGGAAATCCGGTAATTTATCCCGAAGGATGCGGAAATACTCTATCGCTTCGTTAAACCTCTGCCCCTGAAAATAACACCACCCTAAAGAATAATACGACCCTGGCACATAACCGGATTTGGGGAATTCTTCCAGGATCTTTTTATAGTAAGTTGCCGCTTTAATAAAATTATTTCCTTTAAAGTGGACTTCGGCTATCCAATAAATTACTGAGTCCTTAATGCTTAAGGCTTCCGGCAGATCCAGAAGCCCTTCGAATTTTTTTAATGAATCCAGGAACTTGTTCTGATGAAAATAACATTCACCGACCAGCAGGTTTGCCTCCGCCTTTAATTGCGTTTCGGGATAGTTACCTGAAAAACGCTCCAATAAAGATATAGCAGTATCGTAATAACCGTCATCCATGGCTTTCCTGGCTATAAATAACGCTTCTTCTTCCTTAGCATCCTGGCAATAGGCCTTTTGGACAACGCCCCATGCGCCAAGTGCTAAATACCAAATACACAAAAACAACAATATTAATCTTAAACTTAATTTCATTTTAATACTTTCTTTAAGAACCGAGCGGTATAAGATTTTTTACTTTTAATTATTTCTTCCGGGCTGGCGCTACCCACAACCTCTCCGCCGGAATCACCACCCTCCGGGCCCAGGTCGATAATATAGTCGGAACATTTAATTACTTCCAGATTATGCTCCACCACTATAACGGTATTACCCTTATCCACCAGGCGCTGGAGAACACTGATAAGTTTTTGGACATCGGCAAAATGTAAACCCGTAGTCGGCTCATCCAGGATATAAAGGGTTTTACCTGTCCCCCTTCGGCTTAATTCGGCGGAAAGTTTGATCCTCTGGGCCTCTCCTCCGGAAAGGGTTGTTGCCGGCTGGCCCAGTTGTATATAGCCTAAACCGACTTCATAAAGGGTCGAAAGCGTATTTTTGATCCCCGGTATATTCTCAAATATTACCAGCGCCTCCTCTACGGTCATCTCCAGGATATCGGCTATAGACCTGCCTTTATATTTTACTTCTAAAGTCGCCTGATTAAAACGCCGGCCCTTGCAGATGTCGCATTTAACATAAACATCCGGCAGGAAATGCATTTCGATCTTTTTTATCCCGTCTCCGGCGCAGGCTTCGCATCTGCCGCCCTTAACATTAAAAGAGAATCTCCCCGGCTTATATCCCCGCACCCTGGATTCAGGAAGCTTACTGAAGATATCGCGGATATGGCTGTAAACTCCAGTATAGGTAACCGGATTAGAACGCGGGGTCCTGCCTATAGGAGACTGATCAACCATAACCAACTTATCAATATACTGGGCACCTAAGATCTTAGAGCATATCCCGGGTTTTTCCTTGGCCTGCCATAAAAGCCTGGCCAGGCTTTTATACAATATATCATTGATCAGGGTAGACTTACCTGATCCGGATACGCCGGTAATCGAAATTAATATACCTAACGGGAATTTGACGTCTATATTCTTTAAATTATGTTCCCTGGCGCCTTTTATCTCCAGGCACAACCTACCTTCTAAACTCCTTCTTTTTAAAGGTACCTCTATTTTTATCTCTTTTCTCAAATACTTGGCGGTAAGGGAATCAGGGCTTTTGAGCAGGTCATCTTTTCGCCCGGAAAAAATTATTTCTCCGCCATGCCTTCCTGCGCCCGGGCCAAGGTCAACCACATGATCAGAAGAACGGATGACCAATTCGTCATGCTCCACCACCACCAGGGTATTTCCAAGATCTCTTAATGATTTTAACGTATCAATAAGCCTTAAGGCATCCCTCTGATGCAAACCGATACTCGGCTCATCAAGGATATATAATACCCCTACCAACCCCGAGCCTACCTGGGTAGCTAAACGCACCCGTTGAACCTCGCCTCCGGATAGAGTCGAGCTTTTTCTCTCTAAAGTCAGGTAATCCAAACCTACATCAACGCAAAACTGCAGGCGGCTGATAACCTCTTTTAAGATCTGGCGGGCTATCAATCTTTCTTTTTCATTCAAAACCAAATTCTTAAAAAAACGCTGAGAATCTTTTATGGATAAATTCGTAACCTCCCAGATATTCTTTTTATTAATAGTAACCGCCAGGCTCTCCTTCTTGAGCCTTGCCCCAAGGCACTCTGGACACGCAAGGCTGGACATAAATCTGGATATCTCTTCCTTTAAATAGTCGCTGTCGCTATCTTTAAACAGCCTCTCTAAATGCGGGATTACTCCTTCAAAAGGCTTATTGCCTACATACTCATTGCACCCGTAAAGTATGGCCTTTTGTACCTGAGGCTTAAGGATTTTAAACGGCGTATCCAGGCTGAAACCAATTAAAGATGACAATTCCCGGATAAGCCAGCGATAATATAGGATATAGCCCCTGCCCCCTCTTTTCCAGGCTTCGATCGCCCCCAGGTTTATGGACTTATTTTTATCCGGAATAATTAAATCCGGATCAAATTCGAGCTTTATCCCTAAACCGTTACATGATGGGCAAGCGCCGAAAGGAGAATTAAAAGAGAACAAGCGGGGTTCAACCTCAGGAACATCGATCCCGCATTTCACGCAGGCATACTGTTCGCTGAAAACAGTATCCTTTTTACTATCCGGCGGACGTACCAAGACTACGCCCTTGCCGGTTTTAAGCGCGGTTTCAACCGAATCAGTAAGCCGGTTTTTTACCTCAGGCTTGACCACGATCCGATCCACCAATACCTCTATATTGTGAACCTTATATTTCTCCAGCTTTATCTCCTGGGTAAGCTCATATAAATTCCCGTCGATCCGGCAACGGGTAAATCCGGATTTCTGAATTTGGGCCAGGATATCCTTATACTCGCCTTTTCTACCCTTGATCAAAGGCGCTAATATCTGTATCGGTTTACCTGAAAAAAAAGAGATTATCCTCTCTACTATCTCCTGAGAACTCTGCCTTTCAATCGGCTGGCCGCATTTATAACAATTAACCTGTCCGATCCTGGCAAATAAAAGCCTGAGATAATCGTAAATCTCAGTCTGGGTGCCAACGGTGGAACGGGGATTGCCTCCAGCAGTCCTTTGTTCAATAGAAATTGCCGGAGATAACCCTTCAATATACTCCACGTCCGGCTTCTGCAGCTGCTCTAAAAACTGGCGGGCATAACTGGAGAGGCTCTCCACGTATCTGCGCTGGCCCTCGGCATAGATAGTATCAAAAGCCAGGCTGGATTTTCCTGAACCGGACAGGCCTGTCACCACGATCAGTTTATTCCGGGGCAAAGTAAGATCAATATTCTTTAAATTATGCTCTTTGGCCCCTTTAATTACTATATTATTATTTCCGGTCTTTGTCATCTGCGCCTTTCCCGCACTTTATTTTACACAAGGCTATTTCCTGAGCCAAATTTTTTATCTGGTTGGTCAAGCTGGATATCTTTATTGAAAAATGCAGGGCTATAGAAAAAATAAACACGATGGCAAAAAATAATATTGCCGAGACCGGAGTCTCAATTCCGATAAATTTAGCGAAACTAATCAATAAACTATCCCATATGGAAAGAATCATTATAACCGCTCCCGCCATAAGCCACAACCAGGAAAATTCTTCGCGAAGCTTCCTCCTTCTCACCAGGTCAATAATAATCACTATAAGAAAAACGCAGGCCAGAATAGCGAACATTTTCTGTCTTGGGGTCATATCTACCTCCTTTATCCTTCAAAATGGGGCAAAATGGGGCCAGCAAAATGGGGTCAGAATTATTTTTCAGGGGAAAAAGTAGAAGAAAAATAATTCTGACCCCATTTTGGCTGCCCCATTTTGCTTTTATCTTTTTAAATATCCTTATTGCGCAGCAAATTTACCGCGATCGATAAAAACATCTTAAAAACATAATATACCGGCCTTAAGCCCGAGTGCATCGACTTTCTTCCGGATGCAGGGCGCATATTCACCGGGACTTCCTTAATTTTCAAACCACACCTGGTAGACATAATTATCAGGTCCACATCCGGAAAATCCGACGGATACAGGTCTTTACAATACAGCTTGATCGCTTTTTTATTGAATCCCCTAAAACCCGAGGTTGGATCGCTAAACGCTTCATTGGTTATCATACCGGCCATCTTGGCGAAAAGCCTCATTCCCAGTTTTCTTAGAAAAGGCGTTTTATAATTATTATTAAAGAACCGGCTGCCTATTATAATATCGCATTCTGCTTTGATCAATTCTTTAAATATAACTTCTATACTGCCGGGGTCGTGCTGTCCATCGCCATCGACCTGGATCACATATTCATAATCATTTTGCAGGGCATACTTGTATCCTGTCTGAAGCGTATTCCCATAGCCGAAATGAATCGGCAAATCCATTACTAGGCAACCCGTGCCCCGAGCCAGAATCGCAGTCCTGTCGGTTGACCCGTCATTTAACACCAGGATCTCGCATTCCGGAAAGCTATCCCGTATACCGGCTATCACTGAGACCACGTGCTCTTCCTCATTAAACGCCGGAATAATTATTAAAGGTTTTTTCATGCGTAAATAAAAGGTAATCAGTCTAAAACCAGATCCCTGGCCTCCAATTTAAATTTTATGAACCAATCAAATACCTCAAAATCCGCTGCCTTTCTATTAGAACGGATCAGCCTTCTTTTTTTTAGAACATAAGGTAATTCCTTAAAAGCGTAAAAATAAGCTTTTGCGCAGGTTAGAATAATCTGCATTTTTAATAGAAGACCAGTATCTCTCTTATTTTTAACGGGAAATTTATACTTTAGCAGGCTGATACCCTGAATAATCAATCTTATAAAGGTAAATAACGGCGCTACCGCCAGGATCCATATTGGCAGAGATTTTAAGGCTACCCAGATATGGTTACGCTCAACCATAAAAGCTTTAAAAGAAGAGTATCTGCCGCCGGTAGCTGAATAAAAATGATAGACAATCGCCCTGGGGGATAAAACGCATTTCCAGCCGGCGAGCCTTCCTCTTAAACCCAGGTCGGTATCCTCGCAATAAGCAAAAAAATCCTCATCAAATAACCCTATCTCATCCAGCATTTCTTTCTTATAAAGCGCAGCGCAGGCGCTGGGGATGAAGATCTCTTTGCCCGCGTCATATTGGCCGGAGTCTACCTCCATCCTCCCCCTGCCCCGGGACATCCCGTCCCAATAAATATTTACTCCGGCTGAATCAATTATATCTCTTCTATAATAGGAACGGATCTTGGATGCGCACATCCCTATTTTTTCATCAGCCTGCGCCGAATTTACAAGCTCCTCAAGCCATCTCTCATCAGCTTCAATATCGTTATTAAGCGTAATAATCAAATCGCCGCTTGCTTTCATGATCCCGATATTATTGCCTCTGGCAAAACCTGTATTATACTGGTTTCTGATTACCCTTGTAAAACCCGAATATTTCTCTTCCAACAACTTCAGGGAATTATCAGTAGAAAAATTATCGACAACTATGACTTCGAAATCCCGGTAGGTTTGTTTTTTTAGCGAAGAAAGGCAAACGTCCAGGAATTCTCCTCCGTTTAAATTTACAATTATGATAGATACTTTAGGTTTAGGCATTAAAAAAATCAATAATTTTCCGCCACTATCAAACAGTGTGGGCTGATATTCCAGAAGTAAAATGGAATGTTTTCTATCCTGATTATCTTAAAACCAAGGCGCTTAAGGCAACTGGCCATCACTCCAGGGGTAAATCGCCGCAAATGCCCGGGATCATAAAAGGCCTCTTTGAATTTCAAAGCGGCTATTCTGTAAAACTTAAAAATAAAGTCATTCGGGAATATTATCAAAAGTTGCCCGCCCTCCTTAAGTACCCTTTTTATCTGCCTGAGCGCTGTATCGTAGTCTTCCAGATGCTCGATTACTTCGGAAAGTATACAGCAATTAATTGACCCGGAGGGTATATTTAAACTAAATATATTACCCTCTTCCGCAGGCAGGTTAAAACTTCTACAGATATCGATATTTTCCTTATTTATATCGACCCCCCGGATATTCTTTCCCGGAAAAGCCCTGCGCAGTTTTTCCAGAGTAATCCCCTCGCCGCATCCCAGGTCTAGAATAATATCCGCGTTTTTTCTGATATTCTTTAATATTATCCTGTCCCGGTAATCCCAACATAATCTGCCGATGCCTCCTTTATTGTACTGTGTTCTCTGATACAGTTTATCTTTATCCCTGGATAAATGGTCAACCGGCATAATAAAATCCTTCACTCAGGTTTTAATAAATATGGTTTTTAAAAACGCGGCAAATGATTTAACTGCCCTTCCATAATAATAAGGCTGGATTATAATCCGTTTAAAATAAGAATAAATTATTTTAGGCCTGAGATAAAACTCTCTCATAAAAATAATCGCGTATTTTTTAAGCTTTTCCCGGGTCAGAGCCTTAGGGATGAAAACGACGCTCAAAAGATTCATATTTTTCCAGTCATTATCAAATTCACCGAATTCTGCCGCATTATTATATAGTTCGGTCCCGGGAAACGGGGTCATAAAATTTACGCTGATATCATCCAGAGCGCTTTTCTTAGCGAAGCGAATAGTTTCCTTTATGGTGCGCCCGGTATCATTAGGAAAGCCTAAAATAAAAAAACCTTTAGTCAATATCCCGGACTTTTTTGATATCCTGATAGCCCTATCGATCACATCTAAATTTATTCCTTTTTGGGAAGAATTAAGTATATCCTGGGAGCCGCTTTCAATTCCAAAACTGATCTGCCAGCACCCGGCTTTTTTCATCCTGGTTAATACAGACCCATCAATATTATCGGCCCTGGCCAAGCATGACCAATTAATTTTCAAACCGGAATTAAGAATTAGTTCGCAGATATCGCTTACCCTCTGCTTATCAATAGTAAAAGTATCATCCTCGATCAGAATATCATTAACGCCATAGCTATCATGCAATAGCCTTATCATACTAAAAACATATTCCGGGCTGAAAAACCTTACCCGGTTGCCGAACACCGCTTTAGAACAAAAAATACAACTGGATGGGCAGCCCCGCGATGTGACTATAGATGCGGCAGGCAAGCCCTTAGAACGGAAAAAAGGGGGATAATACGCCTTGGGAAAGCCTTCCAGTAAATCCCAGGCCGGCAATGGCAATCCATCCAGACGGTCGATCAACTCTTGGGGAGGATTAATGACCGTATTGTTATTTTTTCTAAAAACAATGCCCTTGGTGTCGCTTGTATCCTTATTTTGCTCGAGTCTCTCCAGTAATTGCACCAGGGTTAATTCGCCCTCGCCGATGACCCCGATATCAAAACCAGGAAACTTCTCGAGAGTCTCTTTAGGCAAAGCTGATAGATGATGGCCGCCTATCAACACGATCAATCCCCGGTTATTTTTTTTGGCCAGGACGGACAATTCATGAGCCTGGTTTATCGAGAAAGTAGTCGCGGTAATAGCCAAAATATCGGGAGAAAATCTATTAATTCTCTCAAGCATCCGGTTATAACCTATATTAAGGTTATCGGACGGAATAATAGCAGGAGTAAAACCTGCCTTTCTGACAACTGCCGCCAGGCTTAATAAGCCCAAGGAAGGCATATTGCTGCCAAACGGCGCTAACCTGGCGTATCTTTCCTTAACGTTTAAAGGAGGACTGACAAAACATATTCTCATCACTTATCATTACCTTGAGAGTTATATTATATAATAAGAATAAACCCCGCCCTTTTGGTTAAATTTACTTTTTTTAATTCCCAAAAGGGCGGGGCCTATTAACCGCTTACTTCTTTTTCTTCTTTTTACCGCCTCTTACCATTTTAGCGCAAGAGATATCGCCCTGTTTGTCCACAAAATAGAGATAACCATCTTCTCTCTTGATGCCGCATTTTGCGACCTTCTTGGGCTTTCCTCCCTTGTCCTTGCCTCTCGCCATCTTAGCGCAAGAGACATCACCCTGCTTATCCACATAGTAGAGGAAACCTTTCTGCCTCTTTATACCCACTTTAACTAATTTCTTGGCCATATTCTGATTCACCTCCTTTCATCATGTTATTTTATTACAAATTCAAGTCCCGATCCTGACCGGGCTTAAGATATTCTTTAACATCGCGACAGCAGATAAAAAAGCCAAGAAACTGGTCTTAGGGTTATCCGGATGCAATACGTTCTCGGTCCGGCAAGAAATCGTACCCCCATTTGAATCAATGGCTATCTGATGTACATTCCTGGTAACCGATGGAGAAGCAATTATTTTGATTTTTGTCTTAACCTGGCCTATTCCGGCCAGGCTCAATATAGCGGCGACATTAATATTCTGGGGGAAAAAATTCACCGCCTCCTTGGCGCTCCCTGAAAATAATACCGTATCTTTTTTAATCTTACTCAAATCTATTTTTTTATCTTCAACGTATCTGACCCCCTTAAAAGAAACCGGATTCTTAATAGTAGTAAGGGTAACACTTTTTATCCCGGAGATACCGGCAGCCTTTAAAGCGTCTACCCCGGAAATCGCGCCGCTGGGAATATATACCTTAGCGTTATATTTTTTGGCTAAGATGGATAATTCTTTATAGTGATTAATTACTCCTCCCACACTCATGATCAAAATATCCCGTCCGCTTCTTAAAGCCTGACCGGCAATATCCCAGGAAGATTTAGCCGAGGCAGACTCGATAACCAGATCTGAATTAGTAATCAGCTTCTTCAATGATCCGGCTATTAATAAATCTTTCCTAACGATTACTTTTGAGAGCCTGGCGGATTTCTCAGGGTCAATATCATAAAACCCGGACAAAACAGCCTGGCCTTTAAAATCTTTATAAATAGTTTTAGCCAGCGATGTCCCAATCGCCCCGCATCCCACTATCCCGATCTTTAATTTTTTCCCCATCTTTTTACCTCTGAAATGGGGTCAGAATTATTTTTTAATTGCAAAAGTATAGAAAAAATAATTCTGACCCCATTTCTTCTGACCCCATTTCTTCACCTTTACCTAAATCTTAACTATGATGTTATCTATCAACCTGGTTTTCCCCGCATAAACAGCCAAAGCAATCAATACCTTCCCTTTCAATATTAGCGCTGGTTCAATATTTTTTAGATCTACGATAGAAATATACTGCACAGAGATAGTTCTGCCCTGTTTCAGGAATTTACGGACGCTATTTATCACTGATACGCAATTATGATTTCCCTTATTTATTAAATTCCGGGCGAGTTTAAGCCCCCGGTATAAAAGGACCGCATCCTTCCTCTCCGAGGGGTTTAAATACTTATTCCGGGAACTCATAGCCAAACCATCCTTCTCCCGGATTGTAGGCGCAACCTTAACAGCAAGTGGCATGCTTAAATCCTCGGCCATTTTTTTTACGGCCAAGGCCTGCTGATAATCTTTTTGGCCAAAATAAGCAATATCCGGCTGGATGAGATTGAATAATTTATTGACAACCGTAGTCACCCCTTTAAAATGCCCGGGCCTAAACTTTCCACAAAGCCCTTCTGTCAGACCTGGGACATTAACATAGGTATCAAATCCATCCGGATACATTGACTTAAAACTTGGATAAAAGATAAAATCTACGCCCTCTTTATTGCATAAAGCGATGTCTTTCTTTATAGGGCGGGGATACTTACTTAGGTCCTCTCTTGGCCCGAACTGAATGGGATTAACAAATATGCTCACGAACACCGCCTGGTTATCTTTTCGGGCCCCGCGGATAAGGCTAAGGTGGCCCGGGTGCAGGGCACCCATAGTCGGGACAAAACCGATAGATCTTCCCTGCTTCTTTATTTTTCTGACAATCTCTTGGATCTGCTTAGGGCTGCGAACGACCTTCATCAATTCAGGATCTTTTCTTTCGCTTTAGCGACGTTATTAACCTTATCTTTGATCTGGTTTTAAGTTTAACCTTTGGTTTAGCTGCCGATTTCGGAGTTGGCCGGGCATTAGATTTAACTTTAGAAAATTTAGCGGCAGTCAAAGGCGCGATCTCTTTTAAAGGTTTAAGCATAAAATCACGCTCAGCAATATGGGGATGCGGAATGCATAACCCCTGCTCATTAATGCAAATGTCCGAATAGGTTAAAATATCCAAATCTATGGTCCGCGGGGCATTAGCAACTGTACGCACCCTGCCTAATAAAAACTCTATTTTTTGCAATTCCTGCAATAATTGATAAGGCAGAAGCTCAGTCTCAATCTCGATTACCGCGTTAAGATATTTACCCTGGGCAGGGCCGCCTAAAGGCGCGGTTTCAATAATAGAAGAAATCTTAACCACGCGAGTTGACAAAAGGGTTTTAATTTTTTTAATAGCCATATCTATATAAAACTGCCTTTCGCCAAGATTGGAGCCGATAGCAATAAAACTGGTTATCATATCTTCTTTAGCCTTTTGATCGCCTCTTTTATTCTTTCTTTGGGCACGGTAAGCGCGAATCTGATATAACCTTCGCCGTATTTTCCAAAACCAACTCCGGGAGTAGCTACAATATCGGCCTTGGCCAGCAATTCCCGGCTGAAATCAATAGAACTTATCTTTTTGGGCAGCTTAGACCAGATGTAAAAAGTAGCCTTGGGTTTTTTAACCTTCCAGCCTAAAGAATTTAACCCATCAACCAGGCAATCTCTGCGCTCCTGGTAAACTTGAGACATTCTCTTGGTCTGGACGGCTGACCCTTCCAGGGCCGCGACCGCGGCAACCTGAAGAGCTGAAAATATACCGGAATCAATATTAGACTTAACTTTAGCTAAAGCAGCAACCAAGTTCTTATTCCCGCAGGCCCAGCCAATCCGCCAGCCGGTCATATTGCAAGTTTTAGATAAAGAGTGAAACTCAATACCCACTTCCTTAGCGCCTTCAACCTCGAAAAAACTTGGAGGCTTAAATCCGTCGTAGGACATTTCAGAATATGCTAAGTCGCAGACAACTATTATTTTGTTTTTCCTGGCAAATTTAACCAACTCTTTATAGAAATTAATATCACAGACCGCTCCGGTAGGATTATTAGGGTAATTGATATAGATCACTTTGGCTTTTTTAAGCACGCCTGCCGGGATCGCCTTCAGGTCGATCAAAAAATCATTCTGCTCAAGTAAAGGCATTAAGTGGATTTTTCCTTCGGCAAATATGGTGCCTCCTTTATAAGGAGGATAGCTCGGATCCGGCACCAGAGAATAATCCCCCGGATTGATAAATGCCAGGGGAAAATGAGCGATGCCTTCTTTTGAACCGATCAAAGGCAGAATTTCAGTATCGCTCTCAAGCGTTACATTAAATCTGGACTTATACCATTTTGAAATAGCCTGGCGAAAAATAAGCATCCCCTGGTCCAAGGCATAACGATGATTCACCGGTTCAAGTGCTGCTTTATATAAAGCCCGGATAATATAATCCGGCGTAGGCTCATCAGGGTCTCCGATCCCTAAGTCAATAATATCCCTGCCTTCGGAGCGGGCCTTGCGCTTAGCTTTATCTAATTCCAGGAACAAATAAGGCGGCAATGCCTGTAACCTTTTTGATAAAACAAAGGTGTTTTTTTTCATTGATATTTTTCCCCCTAATCCCTGCCTACTACATACTACCTACTGCTTTAACACATCCTGCATCGAATAAAGCCCTGCCGGCTTATCCGCTACCCACTTAGCCGCTTTAAGCGCGCCTAAAGCAAAGAGGTCGCGGGAATGAGCTTGATGTTTTATTTCTATACGCTCGGAATTACCGCAGAATATAACCGTATGGTCACCAACTATATCCCCCAGCCTTAAAGAATGGACCGGCATTTCTTTCCCGGTAGCTTCAACCAACACCTGGCTGATTTTTTTGGCTGTTCCCGAAGGCGCGTCTTTTTTGGCCTTATGGTGAGCCTCAACTATCTCAATAGCGTAATCTGGTCCGAGCCTCTTGGCGATATCAGGAAGCACTCTAAATAAAACATTCATCCCTACAGACATATTCGGAGTAAACAACACCGGGACTACCTTAGAGATCTCCCGGATCTTCTCAATCTCCAGTTCGTTAAAACCGGTGGTTCCCAGGACTAAGGCTTTTTTATAGCGGGCTACATAATCCAGGTTAGCCATACTCGCCTCAGGAACCGTGAAATCAATGAATACATCAACTAAAAACAAACCGTCCGGGCCGGATGATATTTTAATCTTACCCAATTCTTTTCCGATCTCAGGAATCCCTTTCCTTTCTAGGGCTAAGGTTACCTCAAAATCTTTATTACTCCTGGCGAGGCTAAAAATACGGCTTCCCATTTTACCGCAAACACCGGCAATCCCTAATTTGATCATATTCTTTCTCCCTCAGCAGCTACATGATATTATACTCTATACCACCTATACCTATACCTATACCTCTACCTTCTCTCTATTATTTTTTTAGTAGCCCGTAATCCTTCAAAGCCATTTTTAATTTTTCGATATTTTCAGGCAGCATTTTACTCATCGGAAGCCTTAAGGAAGGCTCGCACATACCCAATAAGCCCATAGCGGTCTTAACCGGAATAGGATTAGTCTCGATAAACATCGCTTTGATCAAAGGCAATAATTTATAATGGATCTCCCGGGCTTTGGTGATGTTGCCTTTCTCAAATTCTATGACCATTTGGGCTACATCCTGAGGAACAATATTAGCCACCACAGAAATAATCCCGGTCCCCCCTATAGCTAAAATAGGCAAGGTTAAACTATCATCCCCGGAAAGCAAATCAAAATCTTTTCCGCAGAGCGACCTGATCCTGGACATCTGATCCAGGCTGCCCGAAGCTTCTTTTACTGCTTTTATATTACTGCAATCTTTAGCTAATCTGGCTATAGTTTCAGGCTCAATATTTACTCCGGTACGTGTTGCGATATTATAAAGGATTATCGGAATATCCACAACCTCGGCAATAGCCTTAAAATGCTGATAAAGGCCATTTTGGGTAGGCCGATTATAATACGGCGACACCTGTAAAGATGCGTCAGCCCCGGATATAGCCGCGTGTTTAGTAAGTATTATCGCTTCAGCAGTGGAATTAGAACCGGTCCCGGCAATAACCGGAACTCTCTTATTCACCTGTTTAACGGCTATTTCGATTACCTGCTCATGCTCCTCAAATGAAAGAGTGGCTGATTCTCCGGTCGTCCCGCAGGGAACGATCCCTGAGGCACCGTTTTTTATCTGGAATTCAATAAGATCCCTGAAACTTTTTTCGTCAATCTGGTTATTTTTAAAAGGCGTTACTATGGCGGTGATCGAGCCCTTAAACATGGTATACCCCCTTATAGACTATGCTGGCTTTTCCCTCCAGCCAGACATCCCCGAAATCAATTCCTTCCTTTTTATAATATACTTTTAAGATTTCCCCGCCTTGCGTATGAACACTAATTGATCCGCTAGCGCTAAGCGATAAGTGGCAAGTGGTAACCAGGGCGGAGGCTACCGAGCCGGTGCCGCAGGAGAGAGTCTCGCCTTCAACGCCTCTTTCATAGGTCCTGATCCTTATTGAATTATCATTTAATATCTCCACAAAATCAACATTGGTCCCGGCAGGTTTAAATTGGGCATGATAGCGAATAGCGCTGCCTAGACAAGGCAGATCGATCTTTTCTAAACCTTCCACAAAAATTACCGCATGAGGGACTCCGGTATTCAAAAAATTTACTTTCATCAGCCTGCCATTTACTTTAATAGGAAGATCGAGCCTTAAAGCCTTAGGTTTAGTCAATTTAATTCTCACGGTATCTTTATTTACTATAGCCTGGATTACGCCTGCTTTGGTCATGATGTTAAACTCAGGGCTTGGAACTTGAAGATTAGGGGTTGAATATAACGCGGCGCAGCGGGCGCCGTTTCCGCACATCTCAGCCTCCGTACCATCGGCGTTAAAGATCCTCATTCTTATACTGGCTTTTTTTACTTTTTCTAAAATCAAAAACCCGTCGGCGCCGACCCCGTATTTTCTATCGCAAATCTCTCTGGCCAATGTTTTGGAATTTTTGCCTTTTAATTTTTTAATTTTGACTTCGGTAACAACAAAATCATTACCAGACGCCACCATCTTAGCAAACCTAATGGAAACTGTTTCCGAGTTAATCGGGACAGTGGGCTTACGGGTAATTAGGGTGGGTGCTTTATTGATCATATTATTTCATTCCTTACCATGTCCTGATAAGTATCCCTTCTTCTTATGACCCTGGCCCTGTCTTTCCTGACCATGATTTCTGTTGCCTTTCTGCGGGAATTATAGTTACTGGACATGCTGAAACCATAAGCCCCAGAGCTCATTACCGCTAAATAATCGCCTTCTTCAACACACGGCAAGAGCCTTTCTTTAGCCAGGAAATCCCCGCTTTCGCAAATCGGGCCGACCACATCCGCTTTTTCAACTTTGCCTATACCTTCACCTATACCTTCTAACGGTATTATATTATGATAAGCCCCATATAATGCCGGGCGGATCAGATCATTCATTCCGGCGTCAACGATGATAAATTTTCTTACAGGAGTGTTCTTAATGTATAAAACTTTCGTTACCAATATGCCGGCATTCCCGGCAATAAACCTGCCCGGCTCAAAAATTATCTTTAGGTTTATTTTCTTTAAAAGCGGAAGCACCTTTTGCGCGAATTCCTGGGCAGTCTGAGGCGTCTCTTTATCATAAATTATCCCTAAGCCTCCGCCCATATTAAGGAATTCTAACTTTACTCCATCCTTTTTAAGAGCGATAGTAAAAGAAATCACCTTTTTTAAAGCCTGGACAAAAGGAGCGCCCTTGGTTATCTGAGAACCTATATGCATATGCAGGCCGCAAATATTGACATTCAAGAGTTTACGCCTGAGCGATAAAATCTTAGTGGCGTTACTTAAGTCAATTCCAAACTTGTTGGTGATCTTGCCGGTGGTTATAAAATGGTGCGTATGGGCCTCAACATCAGGATTGATCCTGATCGCGACCTTGGTAATTTTATTTAATTTTTTAGCCACCCGGTTGATATTCTCCAATTCAGGCAGGGATTCGACATTAAAAAGCAAGATCCCTTTTTTTATCGCTTCTTCAATTTCTTTTACGGTCTTGCCTACCGAAGCGTATACTATTCTTTCGGCCGGGCATCCGGCAATAAGTGCCCGGAATAACTCTCCCCCGGAAACAATATCAAGGCCAGCGCCTTTATCTACCAGGGCTTTTAAGATAGCTAAATTTGAATTAGCCTTAACCGAATAGCAGATCAACGGACTGACTTGCCGAAAAGCGGTTTTTAGCTTTAAAAAATGGTCGGTCAGGGTCTTATAGCTATAGACATAAAGCGGGGTCCCGAATTTTTCCGCCAAATCCCGGACCTCCATGTTTTCGCAGTATAATTTATTTTCTTTATATTTAAATTCGTGCATATTGTCGTTATTACTGGTTATTCCTGCAACAGGCAGCTGATGCCCCAGTATAAGAATCAACATAACAACCCCAGGCATTGTTGCCTGCGGCGCTGCGCCTGGTATTCATCATATAATGAGTCCCGGCGTTACATTGCAGGCTGTTTCCATATCCCCAGGGATAAAAAAAATGATCAGGAGCCGAAGTATAAGACCCTGCAACCCAAGCATAAGAGTTACCGTTATTATAACCCGGCCGCCTTAAAGAGGCTAAACCGCCGCTGAATAAATCAAAGAAAGTGCACACATGATAACCGGCAGCGCAGGCAGCCATGCTAAAAGTGGTCTGGCCGGTAAAATAAGCGTATTCCGAACAACCGGTCCCGTCAACCCAAACACCTCTGCGATTCTCACAGGCAACCTTCTGAATATAAGCTACAATATCAAAATCTGAATAACCAATTACTGAACCGTTGATTTTCGCTGAACCCAACACGGTCAAATTATTAGCTACAGTCAAATTATTATAGCTGCCGTATGGCGAAGGATAATACGTTGTAATTGTGATTGTTTCTTCGGCAAAACAGATATCAATAATAAATATTGTTAGAATTATTGCCGATAATACAACTGCCCTCTTCAACATACCCCTTTACATATTATGAAACACCCGCGATTATTTGCTCCTCTTAACCGATTTCTTCGATTTTACCGAAATTAAAGGATTAAACAATTTTACCGCCTCAGCCTTGACAAACTTCGGCGAAAATTCCCTTAATAAGCTTTCGGGCATCACTTTTATCTCGATATCATTATCCAGTGAATATTTTACCAGCCTGCCAACTATTGTATGGGCCTCTTTAAATGCGACTTTTTTGTCTACCAGATAATATACCAGATCGGTAGCGTACAAAGATTCATCCGCCAGATGTTCCTTTATTTTAGTTTCATTAAGTTTAAGGGTCCTGATCAACCCCTGCAAGACTTTTAGCTCGCCAGAAACTATTTCAAATGAATTAAATAAAGGCTCCTTATCCAGCTGCATATCCCGGTTATAGGTCAAAGGAAGGCCTTTCATTAAAGTCAATATACTGACCAGGTTCCCGTATACCCGGGAGGAATAACCCCTGACCAGCTCCAGGACATCGGGATTTTTCTTCTGAGGCATTAAAGAACTCCCGGTGCAGAACGAATCATCGATCTCAATAAAATCAAATTCTTTACTTGACCATATGATCAAATCTTCGGATAACCTGGATAAATGCATGGCAATTATGGATAGGCAGGAAATAATCTCAATGATAAAATCCCGGTCGCTTACCGTGTCCAGCGAATTAGGGGTCGGCTGGATATTAAGCATACTGCCGATCTTTAAACCTTTAAGGTAATCTAAAGCCTTGATATTATATTCCACGGCATTTATCGGAGTCCCGGCTAATGCCCCGGACCCGATTGTTACTTTCATATTCTGAAATATGTACTCCAGCCTCTCCAGGTCCCGGCAAAGCATTTCAATATAAGCCCCAAGGTAATCCTTGAGATAAACCGGCTGGGCATGCTGTAAATGAGTAAAGCCGGGTATTATAATTTCAATGTTCTTTGCCGCTAATTCATTGATGGATTTAATGAATTTAGCCACATCTCCCTTTAAACCGGCAATAGCTACTTTACAATAGGCCTTAGTTGCGAATACCACCTGGTCATTCCTGGATCTGGCGGTATGCAGTTTTAAAGCCAGGTTCCCGACTTTTTTATACAGGATGTTCTGGATATTGGTGTGGATATCCTCGGCTTTATAATCCGGTTTAAAATCACCTTTTATAACCTGATCGTAAATAGAACGAATTGCCTTTGAGAGTTTACCGGACTCAACCGGAGTCAAGTACCCGACATTTTTCAGGACCTGGACATGAATCATTGAACCGATCAGGTCATATTCAGCTATCTTATAATCATAATGGATAGACTTGGTAAATTCCTCGGCAACCGGGTCTATCTTCTTGCTAAATCTTCCGCCCCATAATTTCTCCGCCATTTTATCTCCTAGCTTATTGCTAAAGTTATCTTGTCGTGAAAGAGCCCCCTAAAAGCGGGGACAGCCCCTGCTAGCAATAGTTGTTTCACCTTTGATACGGCATACCCCAGATCTTAATAAATCCCTCAGCTAATTTTTGGTTGAATTTATCTTCTTTGCCGTAAGTGCTTAACTCTTTTTTATAAAGCGAATTCGGGGATTTTCTGGAAACAGGCGCACAAACCCCTTTGGTCAATTTTAGTTTTATAGAACCGGTCACGAATTCTTGAGTAGAATCAACAAAACCATCCAGGGCCTGCTTTAATGGAGAATACCATAACCCATAATAAACCAATTCCGAATATTTTAAAGCAATGATCTCCTTAAAATGAGCAGTCTCCCGATCCAAAACCAGGCTCTCCAGTTCCCTATGGGCGATATGAAGAATGGTTGCTGCCGGAGCCTCATAAATCTCCCGGGATTTGATGCCGACCAGCCTGTTCTCTACCAGGTCTTGCCTGCCTACCCCATACGTTCCCCCGACAACATTTAAATGATTTATCAGGTCTTTTAGCTTCCAAACCTTTCCGTCTATTTTTTTAGGTTTACCTTTTTCAAAATAAATCTCAATATATTTAGGATAAGTTGTTCCTCCTGCCGGGCTTTTAGTGATCAAGTAAGCGTCTTCGGGAGGCTCATGTTCTAAATTTTCCAATATCCCGGCTTCAATGCTTATCCCCCAGATATTCCGGTCAATGCTGTAAGGTTTTTTCTTGGTAACATCAATGGGTATATTTTTAGCCATTGCATACTCAATCTCTTCTTCCCGGGATTTAAATTCCCACTCTCTAACCGGAGCCAGGATCTCCAGTTTCGGGTCAAGAATTCCGGCAGTCACCTCAAATCTTACCTGATCATTGCCCTTTCCGGTACAGCCATGAGCCACGCACTGAGCCTTCTCTTTATGGGCAATCTGAACCAGGTATTTTGCGATCAAAGGCCTGCCTAAAGCTGTAGCCAAGAGATATTTGCCTTCATAAATAGCATTAGCTTTTAAAGCTGGAACGACAAAATCATCTATAAATTCATCCTGCAGGTCCTTAATGTACACCTTAGAAGCCCCAGCCGCCAAAGCCCTCTCCTCGATCGCCTCAAAGCTCTCGCCTTGACCAAGCCCCTGGCCAAGATCAGCCACAAAACAAATAATCTCATACCCTTTGTCTTTTAACCATCTAACTATACAAGAAGTATCCAAACCGCCTGAGTAAGCCAAGACCACTTTTTTCATATTCTCACCTCAAGGAAAGAGGGACAGTCCCCCTTGCTATAACTATATAAATCAGTAACCTATAATTAATCAGTTATTAGTTTTAGAACTATTTTTTAATAAAAACTTAAAGTGCTTGTTGTAGCTAGTATATACCCCAATAAATTACGGTTAGGGGACCTGTCCCTGCTTTTTAAGGGCAAAGGTTGTTAATTGAATCCGGCTCGCCACCATAATTAATGGTCAGGTTAAAATATCTCTGATCCCCTCCATTACGCCTGGCTTGGACGCAGCCATTACTAAAAACCTTATAGTTCCAGTTCCGGTTGGCGTTATTGGATAAACCAACTGAAAGATAATTGTTGATCGATATAATATTATCGACGCTACCTGTACTGGGATAATAACTGTACGTCTCCACTTTATACCCTTTTTCCGCTGCATTAAGCATTTTTAAGCTCGTAATGGCTTCCTTATTCGCCACCCGTTCTTTGCTAGAAAAGTAACTAATCACGCTTATAGTGCTCATAACCCCAATAATAATTATAACAATCATTAATTCCAAAAGAGTAAATCCCTTAATCTTCATTTCCGTTTGCCTCCGGCGCAAGCAATTTAATCAAAATCGCCTTTTGAACATGCATCCTGTTTTCCGCCTGGTCAAATACTATGGAATTAAGGCTATCCATGATCTCACTGGTGATTTCAAGGCCCCGGTGCGCTGGCAGGCAATGCATAATCAAAGCGTTTTTGAAAGCCTTCTTAACTAACCCGTTATTTACCTGAAAATCCTTAAAAGCTTTTTCTCTTTTTTTAGCCTCTGTCTCCTGGCCCATGCTTGCCCATACATCAGTATAAATAACGTCGGCGCCTTTTACTGCTTCCTGCGGATTTAAAAAAAGTTTTATCCTGCAACCGGTCTTATTGCCGATTTTTTTTGTTTCCTCGACGATAGCCGGATCCGGGGCATATCCTTTCGGCGTAGCAATATTTAAATTTAAACCTACTTTGGAAGCGGCATACAGCAAAGAATGGCAGACATTGTTTCCGTCGCCTATATAAACCAGGATCAGGCCTTTAAACTTACCGAATTTCTCTTTTATGGTATAAATATCCGCCAGCCCCTGACAGGGATGAGTAAGGTCGGATAAACCATTGATCACCGGAACTTTTGAATATTTCGCCATCTCCAATAAACTCTTCTGGGCAAAGGTCCGAAAAACTATCCCGTCAACATACCGGCTCAAAGTCCTGGCTATATCCGGGATACTCTCTCTTACTCCTAATTTTATATGCTCAGGCCCTAAGTATATTGAATTTCCTCCTAATTCATACATTCCGACCTGGAAAGAAACATAGGTCCGGTTAGAAGGCTTTTCAAAAATCAAGGCCAGGCTCTTGCCCTTTAGCGTTCGATCGAATTTAGCCGGGTCATTTTTAAGCTCAGATGTAAGTTCTAATAATTCTTCAACCTCTTTAGAATTTAAATCTTTTATACCAATCAGGTCTTTTTTCACCCCGCACCTTCCTTCTTATTTATAGCCCTGAAACCATCCGCCTTTAGATCATTTAATCTTTTGGAAGGTGCGGGGCCCGTATCCTTTAAAACATTATCCAGTATCTTGATCGCTTTATTAATTTCTGTTTTACCTATATTTAAAGCCGGCATTAACCTTAATACCGTATCGTGAGTGCAATTGATCAATAATCCCTGTTTTATGCACTGCTCAACTATTATTTTTCCTTCCTGTTTTAATTCCACTCCCCACATCATCCCTAAGCCTCTCACCTCTTTGATCACCGGGTATTTATTTTTCAGTTCCTGGAGTTTACCATGAAGATACTCGCTCATCTTCTGGACATTACTCAAGATTTTCTCTTTTTGTATTGACCTCAATACCGCAACTGCAGCCTTGGCTACCAGCGGTCCGCCGCCGAAAGTAGAAGCATGAGTACCCGGGGTAAGGCAATCAGAGATATCCTTCTTAACCATCATCGCCCCTATAGGCAAACCGCCGCCTAATGCCTTAGCCATTGTAAAGATATCCGGAACTATCCCGTAATTCTGCCAGGCAAACATTTTACCGGTACGGCCGATACCGGTCTGAACCTCGTCAATAATCAAAAGGATATTTTCGTCGTCACAGAGCTGGCGCAAATTCAGGATAAAACCTCGGGAGGCGATATTAATTCCGCCTTCCCCCTGGATCAATTCCAACATTATAGCCGCGGTCTTAGAGGTAAGCGCGCTTTTTACCGCCAAGAGGTCATTAAATTTAACCCTCTTAAAACCTTCAGGCATTGGCGCGAAACCCTGCTGATACTTAGCCTGGCCTGTAGCGGCTAAAGCAGCCAGGGTTCTTCCGTGAAAAGAATCATCAAAAGTAATGATTTCGTATTTGCCTTTACCGAATTTACGGCTGAATTTTATTGCCGCCTCATTAGCCTCAGCCCCGGAATTACAAAAAAAAGCCTTAAATGGATATTTAGTCCAATGATTCAATTCCTGGGCTAATTTTGCCTGAGGAAGATTATAATAATTATTTGGCACAAAGATCAGCTTAATAACTTGGTCTTTCACGGCTGACATAACCTTAGGATGACAATGCCCTAAGTTACAAACCCCCCAGCCCGGAAAAAAATCAAGGTATTTATTACCCTGGATATCCCAGAGATAACTTCCTTTTCCTTTGACAAACACCAGGGGCTGCTTGGTATATGTCGGCATCACGTAATCTTTATAGATATTGAACACATCCTGGAGCTTGGTCATTTAACTATCTCCGTGCCGATACCCTTATCAGTGAATATCTCCAGAAGCAAAGCATGAGGAATGCAGGCATCGATAATATGGGTCTTCTTAACCCCTTTATCCAGGGCCTCAATACAAGCCATGACCTTAGGGATCATCCCCTGTTGAATAACCTTATTCTTGATCAATCCTTGGGCATCTTCCTCATTTAAGGTCGAGATAAAAGAAAACTGGTCCTCGGGATTACGCATAATCCCTTTTACATTAGTCAATAGAACTAACTTTTCCGCCTTTAACGAGGCCGCGACATTAGCTGCTGCCTCATCGGCATTGACATTATAAGCAAATTTATCCTGGCCTACACCCATCGGCAGAATCACTACTACGGCATGATCCTTTAATTCTTCCAGGATTGCCCCGGTATTCACCCCGACGATATTGCCAACCAGGCCTAAGTCTATTTTAGCTTTTTTCTTTTCAGCCTGGATCAAACTCTTATGCTTGCCGTTCAAACCCACTGCCTTTACTCCCATCCCTAAAAGTTCCTTAACAATACAATCGTTCAATTTCTGCAATTCTTCCTCAACCACTTCCAGGGTCTCTTCATCAGTTACCCGCATACCATCGACAAAATCGGTTTTCTTACCCGAGGCCCGCATGCGATCGCTGATATTCGGCCCGCCGCCATGCACCAAAACCGGCTTTAGCCCCATAAAGCTCAAAAAAACAATATCTTCCAATACGCCTTTACGGATCTTCTCCTCGCCTAAAATACTTCCTCCGTATTTTATTACGATCAATTTACTATGAAACTTACGGATATAAGGCAGGGCCTCGATTAAAACATCTGCTTTTTTTATGGCTTCTTCCATATTATATACCTCATCTTTTTTAGCACGGAGTCTCACGCATTTATATACGGATTAACACGGATTATCCGCGTCGATCCGTTCTTTTATCCGTGTATATCTGTGCGCCTAATAAATATTTATTTAGTTATAGGCAGCGTTGATCTTGATATATTCCGGGCTAAGGTCGCAGGTATAGATCGTCGAAGAAAATCTACCCGCGAATAGATCGACCTTGACCCTGACAATTTTTTTATTTAAAGGGCTCAAAAATACTTTTAATTTATTTTCATTAAAACTTACTCCGGCTGAGCCGATACTCGCCGCTACCCTGCCGAAATTAGGATTCTCGCCAAATATAGCGGTTTTGAATAAATTAGAATTGGCAATTGCCAACCCGGCTTGCTTAGCTTCTTTCAAACTCCTGGCCCCGGACACTTTGATAGTAATGAATTTAGTAGCCCCTTCCCCATCCCTGATGATCAACTTAGCCAATTCCAAACAGACGATGTTTAATGCTTCCTGGAATAAATCAAACTCCTTACCCGAGTTGATCAATTTATTTCTGGCAGCCCCGTTAGCCAGGATGATCACGGTATCATTAGTGCTCATACATCCGTCAACCGTAATGCAATTAAACGAATTATCTACCGCAGACCTTAAGGCCTTATCCAGGGCTTTTTGAGAAATCCGGGCATCGGTAAATATAAAACCCAGCATAGTCGCCATATTCGGAGCGATCATCCCCGATCCTTTGGCAATACCGCAGATTTTTACCGCGGAATCCCCTATATTAAACTCAAGAGTAATCTCCTTGGTAATTATATCCGTGGTCAGTATAGCTTTTTTAGCTTTAACAATTCCCCCGGCAGATAATCCCCTAACTAACTCCGGGATAGACCTTTTTATTTTATCCAAAGGCAGCCTCCTGCCGATTATTCCGGTAGAAGCCACTAATACACTCTCTTTTTTTAAATCCAGCTCCCGGGACAATATCCCGGCAGTATCCTGGGCATCCTTAATCCCCGCAGAGCCGGTAAAACAATTAGCATTGCCGCTGTTAACGATTATCGCCTGAAAATTCTTAGCTTTTCTAAGATGCTCCTGATTAACAACCAAAGGCGCTGCTTTGACTTTGTTAGCCGTTACAACACAACCAGCCTTTGCCGAAATCAGGGAATAAAATAAGGCCAGGTCAGGTTTTCGGGATTTTTTGATCCCGGCGGATAAACCATTTGCCTTAAAACCCTGCGGCAGGACCGCAATTCTTTGTATTTTCACCCCGCACCTTCTATCTTATTCATAATTTTAAAACCTTCCGCCTTAAAGCCATACAATCTTTTGGAAGGTGCGGGGTTCATATCAACGCTGTATGCTCAGGCAGGCCATACATTATATTCATATTCTGGATAGCCTGGCCTGATGCCCCCTTAAGAAGATTATCGATCGCCACGATAATTATTATCTTATCGCCGCAATCTTTCACCCCTATATCGCAAAAATTGGTCCCCGCCACGTCTTTTAGCCTGGGGAAAATACCTTCTTCTTTAATTCTCACAAACGGCTCAGACTTATAGAATTTGCTGTATAGATCGATTAATCCGTGAACTTTAAGCTTCGAATTCTGAGCTTTATTAATATAGATAGTCTCTAATATGCCTCTGCTCAACGGCAATAAATGGGGAACAAATGTCACCTCTATTTTATCGCCGGATATTTTGGATAACTCCTGATTGATCTCAGGCTGATGTTGATGGTTATTAACCTTATAGGCTTTAAAATCTTCATTAATCTCTGAAAATAAAGAAGCTTCGGCGAGTTTTCTACCCGCTCCGGTAACTCCGGATTTAGCGTCAATAATGATCGAAGAGCTGTTGATCAAATTCACAGCCAAGGCCGGAGCCAGACCTAATATCGCCGCAGTCGGATAACATCCCGGGTTAGCGATCAAGCTTGCTTTTTTGATCTTTTGCCGGTATAACTCCGGCAGTCCATAAACCGCTTCTTTTAACCCGGATTTATCTTTATGTTTAACCTTATAAAATTTTTCATAAACCGAAGTGTTTTTAAGTCTATAATCAGCGCTTAGGTCAATTACCTTTTTGCCGCAGGAGAGTATTTTGGGTGCAATCTCCATAGATACCGTATGCGGCAGGGCTAAAAAAACCAAATCGCATTTATCAGCCATATCCGAAGCGCTGATCTTCTTGCATTCCAGGTCGATCCGTTTTTTAAATTTAGGGAATATGTCGGATATCTTAGGCTTATCAATACTGGCATAAAGCCCGGCGATCCGGACATCGGGATGTTTTAAGAGCATCTCGACCAAAACTTCGCCTGAATATCCGGTGGCTCCGGCAATCCCTGCATTTATTTTCATTTATCTCCCCTTTTGTCTCCGACGGTATATTCTGATCCAAGGCAATCTGCGCGTCGGAACATATAATAT
>JAHKAP010000002.1 GCA_018825985.1 Candidatus Omnitrophota bacterium | reverse complement strand
GGCTGAAATCTTTCTTGGCCTGTTCAAGTAACGCCTGGCTGTCCTTCAAGCCGGCATATTCGCTATTGAGCTTTTTTGATTCTTCGGTCTTTTCGCTTAACTGCTTCTGAAGCTGGGTTATTTTTTCCGCGGATTCTTTTAGCTTATTTTTCGCATTAAGCAAGTTATTGTTCAGAAAAACTTCTTTCGAATTCTGCGCGCTAGATGCCTGTAATAATTTATCATTTAATAATTTTATATCATTGGATTTTGAAACTCGCAAATCATCATTCTGCGATCGCAAATCCTTGATGATCTGGTCTTTTTCCAGAATAATCAGAGTATCTTGCTTAGACAACTCAGCATTTATTTTTAATAATTCCATATTTTTCTTTGATAATTCCTGGTTCTTGACTAAAAAAGCGTCTCCTGCAGTTTTTAATTTATCCTCGTAGATCTTTGCCTGGTGCTCATTAATTTTTAGAACGGAGTCTTTTTTGAGCTGCTCAAGACGATCCTGCAAATCCTTGATCCTGACTTCATAACGAATCGCCTTCTCATTGAAATCTTTCCTGGCCTGCTCAAGCGATGCCTGTTGCTGAACCGTTAGGTTTTTAGGTTTGGCCGGCCCTGATTCAAGGTTTTCTATCTGTGGATCATTCTTTTTAATATTTCCGGATTCCTCTGATAATTTAGCCACTTGTAATTTAAGATCCTTTACTTCTATTTCTTTTTTCCGGAGATTATTTTCCATAAGGTTCAGCTGATATTGCGTATCGCTGCGCTTAGAATAGTCTTGAGGCTTAGCCGGATTTTGTTTAGGAGAAACTGCATTCCGATTAAACTTATCCTGTAATGAACGGTTGTCCTCCGACAACTTCTTATTAACTAAAGAGAGTTCTTTATTTTTGTTTTCCAACAAGGCGATTTTTCCTATCATAAAATCCATATCGTCCTTGAAGCTTGCCAGGTATTCCTGGCTCAAAGAATACAATTTAGCCTCGCCCGGAGCATTTTCTCCCATTTTCTTTAAGAAATTCAAGGCTATTTTATTATTCGGGTCGATAAGCAGGACTTTTTTGAATTCTTGTTTTGCTCCCTCTATATCTCCCTCTTGATACAATGACCTGCCGTATTCGCAAAGAAACTTGACAGATATGTTTTTATCATTCGCGGCATACAATCTTACCGGCAGGTTGAATAAAACTAGCTGCATAATTAATAAAAAAAGTGTAATTATTTTCATGGGCTAATACTCTCTTTCATGCTCGAGGCTCATATCTAAAAATGCCCTTAATCTTCTTGACCGAGTCGGGTGCCTGAGCTTTTTTAAAACCTTGGCCTCGATCTGACGGATCCTCTCCCGGGTTACTTTAAAAATATTTCCGACTTCCTCGAGTGTCCGCGGGCAGCCATCATTAATCCCAAAACGCAAAGACAGTATCTTTTTTTCCTTATCCGTCAAAGTATCCAGTATTGAATCCATCTCTTCCTTCAGCATTGAACGCACCGCGGTATTAGCCGGCGAAGCAATTTTTTTATCCTGGATAAAATCTCCAAAGTGCGTATCTCCTTCATCTCCGATAGGCATCTGCAGGGATATTGGTTTCTGGGCAAATTTTAATATCGCTTTTACCTTTTCCTGAGACAATCTTATCTTATTGGATATTTCTTCAGGAGACGGCTCGCGGTCGTTTTCCTGCAAAAAAAGACGGGAAAAACGGATTATCTTGTTTATGGTTTCGGTCATATGCACCGGTATCCTGATTGTCCTGGCTTGATCGGCTATAGCCCTGGTTATCGCCTGCCGTATCCACCAGGTAGCGTATGTTGAAAATTTATACCCTCTCTTATACTCAAATTTATCTACCGCCCTCATCAGGCCTATATTACCCTCCTGGATCAAATCCAAAAAAGATAAACCGCGGTTATTATATTTTTTAGCAATACTAACGACTAAACGCAGATTTGCCTCTACCAGCTTTTCTTTAGCATGATTAAATCTGCTATGGGTAAACCTGATCGCCTTAGACTTTTCTTTTATGACAGGATATGACTCGCCGACAATTTTTATAACCTGGATCCTATGGCTTGATTTACGGATACCTAAGCGTTCCATATGGTCCAATTCTCTAATCAGCTTGTTTAATTTTTTCATGATCGATTCAATTACAGGCGTAGTAAAATTAAACTGCTGGACCAAAGAGATGATCTTGTATTCGTTACGCGTAGATTTTAAACGGGCGGTTATCCTGGTAAATTTATTTAGAATACTCCTCTGACTGGTATTAATTTCACCCTTGATGACTTCTTCCAGATTAACCTTGCCGCTAAAGATATCATCCACAAAATTAAGGATGGCCTTACGGGCGAATTTTGTCGAAAAAACTTCCCGGGTATATTTTTCTTCAGCCTCTTCGATCTTCTTAGCCAATATCAATTCTTCATCGCGGGATAAAAGCGATATGGAGCCCATTTGTTTCAGATACATCTTAACCGGGTCGTCCAAAGGCAGGAATTGCTCTTCGGATTTCATCTGCCCGTTTAAAATATCTTCTTTTATCAGGGCGGCAGAATTTCGCTTTTCAGCATCCACCTCTTCAACATTCTCCACTAATTGAATATCCTCATTGCCTATTATATCGAATATCTTATCGATGTCTTCTGATGATGATATCTCCTCAGGTAAAAGGTCATTGACCTCATCGTAAGTTAAATATCCTTTCTGTTTACCCAGCGCAATTATCTTTTTAACATGATCCTTAGTATAAATTTTCTTAGCCATTTTTATCCACCTCTTTTAATTAAACAATGAAATTCTTCCATAAGGCTTCTAAGTTTTATTTCATCACCGCAACTCTGGGCTGTTTTTATCGCTTGTTGCAGGTGTTCACGTTTCAAAATCTTCTTTTTGCTCTTCATCCTGCGGATACAATCGTCTATTACCTTTTCTTTGTCCTCAACAGGCACCTCTGGCAGAAACATCGACTCGCAGACAATCTTGGACGCGGCCTCATTAGACAAGCAATTAACCAGCGAGTTTATCTCCACATTTTTGCCTTCAGTTGCAAGATCAAACATCAAAGAAATAATTTTTACGGTTCTCTCGTCCTGAAAATCCTGAGGGTCTAATTCTTCTTTTATCCGGGAGATCAAATTTACCTCTTCCAGCATTAGTTTAATCAGAAGTTTTTCCGTTGGATGAACATTTATCATAACCTTGTCTTTTTGATTATCTTCCTGATTAATGCCCAAATAAGCGCTATCTCCTTTTATCTTATTTATTTCTTCAGATAAAGCATTTTCATCCACCTTCAATTCATGGGCGAGTTTCTTGAGGTATTCAGATTTAAGGATCGCGTTTTTAAACCTATTGATCGTCGGTAGCATCATTGAACAGATCTTGGCCTTGCCCTCGGTATCATTTAGAGAACAACTGGATTTTAATATCCTTAATTTATAGTCAAATAGGTTTTCGGCTAAGGTGATCTTTGATTTGAAATCCTCTACTCCATATTTGCGTATGAATGAATCCGGGTCAAAGCCTTTGGGTAATGAAACTACCTTCACATTCATGCCCTCATCGATAAAAATATCCAGAGAGCGTATAGTAGCCATCTCACCGGCTGTATCGCTGTCATAAACCATAACCACATTAGAAGTATATCTACGGATAAGCCTGGCCTGATCAGTGGTTAAAGAAGTGCCTAAGGAAGCAACGATATTATGCAATCCTTCCTGATAAGGAATAATAAAATCCAAATACCCCTCTACCACTACCGCGAAATCGGCATGGGCGATCGCCTCCCTTGATAAATGCAAACCGTATAAATTTTTCCCTTTTACATAAACCGGTGTTTCGGGAGAATTAATATATTTAGGCAGGGTATTATCCATTACCCTGGCTCCAAATGCCAGTATCCGGGATTTTATATCGAATATAGGAAAAATTATCCGGCTGCGGAAGCGATCATAGTAACCGCCTTCCTGTTTACTTAGGATCAATCCGCATTTTTCTATTAATGAGAGGTTGATACCCTTCCCCCTTAGATTACTCATAAGGTTATCCCAACCGTCAGACGCATATCCCAACTTTAACAGTTTCGCTGTTTCCTGTTTAATCCCTCTATTAATCAAATATTGTCTGGGATTTCTGCCTAAAGATGAATGTAAATTGCCCTCATAGAATAACGCGGCTGATTCGTTGACTTTAAACAGCTGGCTGGTAAAATCGCTGTTTTTCTGATCAACTCTTCTGGGCAGCGCCACCCCGGCTTTCTCAGCCAAGAGTTCAACAGCTTCCGGAAAATCCAGGCGTTCATACTGCATCAGAAAATTAAAGGCATTGCCTCCGGCAGAACACCCGAAACAATGATAGATTTGTTTATCACTCGATACCATAAAAGAAGGGGTTTTCTCGTGATGAAATGGGCAGTTCGCCCGGAAATTCCTTCCGGCGCGTTTAAGAGGGATGTAACCGGATATTAAGCTTACAATATCTGTTTTATTCAGGATATCTTCTAATATATTCTCCGGTATGCGGCCTATCGCTTTTTCCATAATTTAGCTTAGTTTATATCCTTCTGAACCTGCGGAATCCAGAACAATTAATAGTATTAAACTCTTCACCTGCTTTTTTTTCAATATTATCTAAAAGAAGATTAAGCCCTAAGTTATCCGAAGATATGTGGCCGGCGATGACCACATTTAGATTGGCATCCTTGACTTTCTTAAGATGCTCATCGCTTAAATGCATACAAACCAGAGTGCGCACACCGTTATCACGAAGTTTCCCATAGATCTCTTTTGGCCCTTCTGTGCCTCCGGTCATCTCAAGCATAATCTTTCCGGCCGGGCGTTTAAGGTTCCCCAAAATTAACCTTGGCCCCAAATTTAACTCTTTTTCCGCAAATTTATATTCAGGGATTTCATTAAGAATACCGATCAAATCAACGATTTTGTTTGGTTTTTTTTCAGATAAAAGTTTCTTAAGGAAACTGTAAGCATGGTTATCAGCGGGCGTGTGCATACACATAAAAGGAATATCCAATATCCGGGCAGCATCCACTGGCCGCATATGATTCTGCGGCATTACTTTTCTTGAAACCTCCCGCATTCTTTCATCCAGGTAAGAGCGCGCTGCATTAAACTTTACCCCTGCCCGGGATAAAATATCCACCTGCAGGCGCATCACTTCATAAAAATGAGCGTAGGCCTGGCCTTCAGGGTGATGGGATATAACTAAGTCTAAACCCTGTTTGCTGCGGATCCTCTCCGCCAGAAGGATTTCTCCAACCTCGATATCAACGCCTATCAGGATATTCTTAATCCGGGTAGAAGGTTTTCCATAAAGTATTGCGCTATCGGGAAAGGATTTGATAGCCGATTTATTTTCCCGGGGATCATGCATGACCCCGAATTTGACAACATATTTATAAAATTCAGATAAAAGCATTACTTAAATTTATTTTTTATCTCAAGGATGATATCGTTAAATTTCTCCCCGGGTACAAACTTAGACATAATACCGTTCCACAAAGCGGTGTATACGGCAGGAGCAACCTTAAGAAATCGATTCCCCAAATAAGAGCTTTTAACGCTATCTTTCAAATAACTTATCGTCGATATCGCTATAATAAATACCAAAAGACCGATTACCAGGCAACTGCGTATAATCCCAAGAACAAACCCTCCGAATTTATTCAATTTCTGCGCCGCCTCCATCTTTATAAAACGGGAAAAACCTTCGCGCAAAAAAACAAAAATTATATATCCTAATAAAACCAGCGCAACAAAAGAAATGAAATCCAGAAAATCCAACGGTATAATTTTTATCGCCGGGACTAAATTCTTCAAGAAATCCGAAAGAGTGGTATAGTAATGCAGAGATAAATAGACCGCTGAAAGTGTGCCTAAAAGTTTAAATAATTCAACAGGAATCCCGGTACGTATAGAAACGTAAATAATTCGAAATATAAGAATTACAATTACTATATCCAGCCAGTTAAATCCCTTGATGATATCTAATATCATTATCATATCTCCTTTGTATTAATAAAGTTAAGAAAGTATAACACATGAAAAGGCTATTGTCAAGAAAACGCTTTCTTTAAATAAAGAGGGCGGAAGTTTAATCCTCCGCCCTCTTAGCTACCTACTATCTACTACTACCTGCTACCTGCTATTTTAATACATCCCTCCGCCCATTCCGCCCATTCCACCCATTCCGCCCGGAGGCATCGGAGGCATTTTATCGTCTTTTTCAGGTTTATCGGTTATTATCGCTTCGGTAGTCAAAAGCAAAGCAGCAATACTAGCTGCATTCTGAAGGGCTGAACGAGTTACCTTAGTAGGGTCAATCACGCCCGCATCGATCATATCCACATAGGCATCTTGATTTACATCAAAACCTATATTGGTCTTTTCCAGCTTAATCCGCTGCACTACTACAGAACCTTCCATTCCGGCATTCTGAACAATCTGCCTTAAAGGTTCTTCTATCGCCCTTTTTACAATATTAACTCCAACTTTCTCATCGCCTTCTAATTTTAGTTTATCTAAACCAGCGATGGTTCTAATTAGGGCTACTCCGCCCCCCGGCACAATACCTTCCTGGGAAGCTGCCCGGGTAGCATGAAGCGCGTCTTCGACCCTGGCTTTTTTCTCCTTCATTTCTGTTTCAGTAGCAGCACCGACATTGATCACTGCTACTCCTCCGGCCAATTTTGCTAATCGTTCCTGCAGTTTTTCCTTGTCATAATCAGAATCTGAATCTTCGATCTGTTTTTTGATCTGAGCGATCCTGGCATTGATTGCCTGGGTCTTACCAGCGCCTTCAACTATAGTGGTGTTTTCTTTATCCACTTTTATTTTTTTGGCCCGGCCTAGGTCTTCAATATCGACATTTTCAAGCTTAATACCCAGATCTTCGGTAATAGCCTTGCCGCCGGTAAGCACTGAGATATCTTCCAGCATAGCTTTGCGCCTATCGCCATAACCAGGGGCTTTGACCGCGCAAGCAACGAAGGTCCCGCGGATCTTATTCACAACTAAAGTTGCTAAGGCCTCGCCTTCAACCTCTTCAGCTAATATCAATAAAGGCTTTCCGGTCCGGGCAATTTTTTCCAATAACGGAAGTATATCTTTAATAGTGGATATCTTTTTTTCGTAAATAAGCAAATAAGGGTCCTCCAGGATTACTTCCATTCTTTCAGCGTCAGTTACAAAATAAGGAGAAAGATATCCCTGGTCAAATTGCATACCTTCAACTGTTTCTAAAGTAGTAGCGGTTGATTTTGCCTCTTCAACAGTTATTACCCCGTCTTTGCCAACCTTATCCATAGCCTCGGCGATCAATTCTCCGATCGTAGTGTCGGAATTAGCGGCGATTGAAGCAACCTGGGCTACTTCTTTCTTGTCTTTGATTGGTTTGGATAACTGCTTTAATTCATCAATAACTTTTTCAACCGCTTTCTCAATACCTCTCTTTAATGCCATCGGATTGGAGCCTGCGGTAACATTCTTTAAGCCTTCGCGGTAAATAGATTCGGCCAATATAGTAGCGGTGGTGGTTCCATCGCCGGCTATATCAGAGGTCTTCTCAGCTACCTCTTTGACCATCTGAGCGCCCATATTCTCAAAAGGATCTTCCAAGTCGATCTCCTTGGCAACGGTTACGCCGTCTTTGGTAATCGTAGGCGAACCGAATTTTTTATCAATGACCACATTGCGGCCCTTAGGGCCTAAGGTTACCTTAACTGCCCTGGCCAACTGCTCCACGCCGCTAAGGATCTTCCTGCGGGCTTCATCCTGATACAATAATTGCTTTGCCATCTTTACTCCTCCTTAATTTTTTCCTACGTTACTCTTAAGAATTGGTCCCGAATCCCGCAAGAAGCGGGAAGAAAGACCTTTAACTTATTATTTAATGATCGCTAAAATATCATCTTCACGCATGATCAATAATTCTTCGCCTTCTTTGGTAGTGATCTCATTACCGGAATATTTGCCATACAAAACCTTGTCTCCAACCTTTACTTCTAACGCCTGTACCGCTCCACTGTCTAAAACTTTACCTTTGCCTACAGCTACAACTTCTCCTTGTTGAGGTTTTTCTTTCGCTGTATCAGGAATAACTATTCCCCCTTTGGTCTTGGTTTCAGCTTCCAAAGGCTTGATTACTATCCTATCACCTAATGGCTGCATCTTCATTACACCACCTCCTGTTTATTATTAGGTTGAATTAGCACTCCTACCCACAGAGTGCTAATTATAAATAATTAATCTATTTTGTCAAGTATTTTTTTTCGGGGACACAATACTCAATTTTAACCCATGAGAGTTTCGGTTATTAATTCCGATAACGTGGGATGAGGAAAGATCTTCCCCCGCAGCTGATTGACAGTCAAATTATTATCGATAGCCAGCACCAGGATACTGATTAATTCAGTTGCCCGCGGACCGACGATCGACGAGCCTAAGAGCTTACCGGATTTCTTATCCGATATTATCTTCATAAAACCATCGGTTTCGGACAATATCTTGGCCATACCCGAACTTATAAAATCCCGCTTATATATTTTTACTTCAAAACCGGCTTTTCTGGCGCCTTCCTCGCTTAAACCAGTGCTGGCAATTTCCGGGTCGGTGAAAACGCAGCTTGGAATATTACTGCTAACGGCTTTTTTTAATTCGTTTGCAGAAGCCAGATTGACTGCCAGGCATTTCCCCTGATATGCGGCATAATGCGCCAGCATCGCTTGACCGATACAGTCTCCGGCAGCGTAAATGTTTGGAATATTAGTCTTAAGATATTGGTCAACTTTGATCCTGCCGCCTTCTAAAATTACTCCTACTTTCTCAACTCCCAGGCCTGCGGTCATGGGAATCCTTCCTATGCAAACAAGAACCAGATCGAAATTTTGCAGGTTAATGTCCGCGGCATTAGTTGAGGTATTTATCTCAACTCCTTTTTTCTCTAGAAGCCCCTTAATCCTGTTAGCAACATCCAGGTCATACTCAGGCAAGACCTGAGGGGTCAATTCAACCAATTTAACCCTAACCCCTAAATTAGAAAAGAGGCTTGCGAATTCGCATCCAATAACCCCTGCGCCAATAATTAATATCGATGCGGGTAATTCTTTTAAATTTAAAATTTCATTACTGGAAACTACCTTATTATTATCGAATTTCAGGCTTTTCAATTCCAGGGGGACTGAGCCGGAAGCTATCAAGATAGCTTTGGCTTGTATTTCATCCGAGCCTGCTTTCAAGGTATCCACAGAAATAAATTCCGCCGGGGCATAGATAATCTTAACGCCTTTAAGCATAAATTCCAACCCCTGGCGCAATTGCCTGATTATTTTTTCTTTACGGGCCTGGATCTGCGGTAAATTTACTGACAAAACTCCGCTATTATCAATACCAAACGCGCTGGATTTCTGGGCCAAAGTATAGATTTTCGCCGACTGGATCAATGACTTGGTGGGGATACACCCTTGATTAAGACAGGCGCCTCCCAGATTTGATTTTTCTATAATTACAGGGTTCAAACCTAATTCTTTGGCTTTTAATGCGGCATTTACTCCGGCCCAACCTGAGCCGATTATGGCTAGATCATACATATTATAAAATATTTATCTGGGAGATCAGCTGACGGATGGACTGCGCAGATTCATGGAATTTGTTTTTCTCTTCAGGGCTCAAACTCAGCTCCACAATATCCTCGATACCTTTTTTGCCTATGACACAGGGTACCCCAATCGTAACATCCTTAACCCCATACTCTCCGTTCAGGTAAGCTGAAACCCCAATGGTGCGTTTTTCATTTTTAATAATCTCCGCCACCAGCTCAGTAATTGCCGCCGATGGAGCGAAAAAAGCGCTTCCGTTGCCTAATAAAGACACGATCTCCAGGCCCCTGGCCTTAGTCTTATTTACCAGGTCTTCCATGGTTTTTTCGTCGATGATCTCCGGGAGCGGTTTACCCTTTATATAACTGAACCTGGGCAAAGGAATCATTGCCTCGCCATGGCAACCGATCACCATGCCTTCAACATCCCGAGCCGCTATCTTTAATTCTTTACTTATTAAATTATTGAACCTGGCCGCGTCGAGGCTTGCGCCCATGCCAAAAACCCTGCTAGAACTAAAACCGGTTGTTTTTAGGGCCAGGTAAGTCATTACATCCAAAGGATTAGTAACCACAATTACTATAGCTTTAGGAGCCAGGGTTTTTATATTTAGGCAGACTTCTTTAATTATCTGGGCATTTTTGCTAACCAGGTCCTCTCGGGTCATTCCCGGTTTACGGGCTAATCCAGCAGTCATTACTACTATATCTGAACCCAGAACTTGATTAATATCTTCGCTTCCCGTAATCTTATAGTCAGATTTGATCAGCGATCGCGCGTCTTCCAGGTCAAATGCCTTGCCGCAGGCCAGGCCCTTGGCCACATCGATCAGATAAACTTCTCCCAAGCCCTGCTGAGCTATCCGCAGAGTAGTAAGGCTTCCTACGTTACCAGCGCCTATTATTGATATTTTCATAGTTTATTAGGGACAGCGACTATTTTTTAATTTGCTAAATCTAAAAAATAGTCGCTGTCCCTATTTAAGTTTTTTAATGATGGCGTCGGCCATTTCTTTTGTTCCTGCAGCAGTTGGATCCTTAGGGTCAGGTTTTAGATCGTAAGTAACGGATATGCCTTCGGTCAAAACTTCTTTAACAGCTTTTTCCAATCTATCCGCAGCCGCGCCCTCTTTAATATATCTTAGCATTAGAACGCCTGAAAGTATCATAGCCGTAGGATTAACCCTATTCATTCCTTTATATTTAGGGGCTGAGCCATGGACAGGCTCAAAAACCGCCATGCCATCTCCTACATTCGCTCCTGGGGCAACCCCTAAGCCTCCGACTAAACCGGCGCAAAGGTCAGAAAGAATATCGCCGTAAAGATTAGGCAGAAGCAGGCAATCGTAGTTGAGCGGCTTTTGCACCAACTGCATAGCCATATTATCGACTAAAGCCTCCTCAAACGCGATCTTACCTTCATAAGAAGCGGCGATTTCCCGGGCAATCTTTAAAAATAGCCCGTCGGTAAATTTCATTATATTGGCTTTGGTTATGCAAGTAACTTTTTTACGGTTATTAATAAGTGCATACTCAAATGCGAACCTGGCTATTTTTTCGCTTGCCGACTTTGAAATCGGCTTGATAGAGATACCGGAATCGGGCCGCACCGTTTTATTGGAAAAACCTTCGATCTCTTTAATTAATTTGCGAGTTTCCGGAGCGCCTTCTTCAAATTCTATTCCGGCATAGAGGTCTTCGCTGTTTTCCCTGATGATAACCAAGTCAATATCTTTATAAAAAGACTTAACTCCGGGATAGTATTTCACCGGACGCACGCAGGCGTAAAGATCCAGGGTCTGGCGCAAGGCCACATTAACCGAACGAAAACCACCCCCTATGGGGGTTGTGATCGGGCCCTTGATGGCAACTTTATTTTTCTTTATCGAAGCGATAGTCGCCTCAGGCAAAAGCGACCCATATTTAGCTTGGGCTTCTTCCCCGGCATACTTTTCATCCCAATCGATTTTAACACCTGTGGCCTCAATACAACGCCTGGCGGCCTCGGCAATCTCCGGGCCGGTACCGTCTCCGGGTATAAATGTAATTTTATACGCCATTATATTTTTAATTCTCCGTGTTTTTTTATGTAATTGACTATGCCGCCTTCTTTCAATAATTCCTGCATAAATCCCGGCAAAGGCTTAATATTCAAATAGATATTCTTTGTAACATTCCAGACTTTTCCTCTATTCAAGTCCAGTTCGATAATATCGCCTTGCCCGATTTTGTCGGTATCGGTTTCAACCAGAAGCAATCCTATATTAAAACTATTCCTGAAGAATATCCTGGCAAATGATTTTGCCAATACCGCCCTGATCCCGGATTCCTTTATAACCAGGGGCGCCTGCTCCCGGCTTGAGCCCATTCCGAAATTTTTCCCAGCCGCTAATATAGACTCGCCCGGTATTATCTTATTATAAAAATCAGGGTCGATATCCTCCATTATATGCTTAGCTAATTCTTTTATGTCGGTAATGGAAAATTTGTACCTTCCTGAAATAATGAAATCAGTATTGATATTATCGCCTATTTTAATGGTTTTACCTTTAATGTTCATATACTTAGGGATAAATGGGGGAAATGGGGTCAGAATTATTTTTTACGATTACATAGAATAAAAAAATAATTCTGACCCCATTTCTCATAGCTGGCGGAATTCCTCGATATTCTTAGCCTTGGACATAGCCACATCCAAAGATATCAACCCTTGTTGATACAATTCTTTTAAACATTTATCCATTGTCTTCATCCCATACTGACTTCCGGTCTGCATCAAAGTAGGGATCTGCTCGATCTCCTGTTCACGAATAAGGTTTCTTATCCCCGAAGTAGCAATCATTATCTCGGTAGCTAAAACTCTACCCTTTCCGGAGATATGGGGAAGGAGCAACTGCGAAATTACGCCCTGTAAACAATCGGATAACTGTAGTTTAACCTGGGTCTGCTGATGAGGAGGAAATACATCAATAATCCTTTCCACGGTTTGCGGGGCGTCAGGAGTATGCAGGGTAGCCAAAACCAAATGCCCGGTTTCTGCGGCTGTAAGCGCTGTGGAAATAGTTTCCAAATCCCTCATCTCTCCGACAACTATAACATTGGGGTCCTGACGCAAGGCATGGCGTAAAGAATCGGCAAATGAACGGGTATCCGCATAAATCTCTCTTTGTTTTATTACGCTCTTTTTATTAGAATGAATAAATTCGATCGGGTCCTCAACGCACATAACCATACATTCTCTCTCATTATTTATAAGGTCGATCATTGCCGCTAAAGTAGTGGTTTTACCAACTCCGGTAGGACCGGTAACCAGAACTAAACCATTGGGTTTACGGGCTAACTCAATTGCTATGGGCGGTAAGCCTATATCTGCGATGACCGGAATTTTCAAGGGCACCCGTCTAAAAGCAGCCTCAACTGAGCCTTTTTGCAGATGTACATTTACCCGGAACCTATCCAATGCGGGAAGAGCCAGAGAAAAATCCAATTCCATATCTTTCTCAAACGTTTCTTTCTGAGTATCATTCAAAACACTATAAATAATCTTTTTAAGGATTTCTTTATTTAAGACCGGCAGGTTTGTCCTTTGCAGCCTTCCGTCAATACGTAATATCGGCGGCTCATTATCTGTAAGATGAAGATCAGAAGCTTGCTTTTCGATACACAATAACAATAGGTCGCGTATTTCCATTTTTAGTCCTCCGTATTAAAGATACTTTCGGGGATCGGTTATCCTGCCCTCAATAGCTGAAGCAGTAACGGTAGCCGGAGAGGCCAGATATATAAAAGCTTTAGGGTTCCCCATTCTGCCTTTAAAATTACGGTTTGCGGTTGATATAACTATTTCTCCGTCCGCAGGCACACCATTATGGGTGCCTACGCATGGACCGCATCCAGGAGCAACTACTACTGCGCCGGATCGAACCAGGGTATCAATAATTCCGTTTTTTAAAGCCTCTAAAAAAATGCTCCTTGAGGCGGGAGCAACAATAAATTTAACCCGCGGAGAAACTTTTCTTGATTTTAGTATTGAGGCGGCCACTCTAAGGTCAGCCAGTCTGCCATTGGTACAGGTGCCCAAAAAGGCTTCATTTATCAAAACATTTCTTAGTTTTGCCGCATCCACGGTTGTATCGACATTGTGAGGGATTGAAGCCTGGGGCTTAAGTTTTGAGATATCAAATTCAATAGTATCGCAATATTCAGCGTTTTTGTCAGGAGAGACTGTTTTAATCTCCCGCTTAATCCCCGAAACGCCTTTGAGCCAGGCAATGGTTTTTTTATCCTGAGGCATAAAACCAGCCTTAGCCCCCATTTCAACCACCATATTGCAAAAGGTAAAACGGCCGTCCATATCCAACTGGTCAATTACCTCTCCAGAGAATTCAACAGCTT
This sequence comes from Candidatus Omnitrophota bacterium, assembly GCA_018825985.1. Taxonomy (GTDB): domain Bacteria; phylum Omnitrophota; class Gorgyraeia; order Gygaellales; family Profunditerraquicolaceae; genus JAHKAP01. The sequence goes on along the minus strand of JAHKAP010000002.1, from coordinate 59,522 downwards.
TATAAGTAGCTCCGTTAGCCCCAATTCCTCCTATTATATAAAGGATAATATCTTTTGCGAAAATCCCCTTAGGCTGCTTTCCTTGCACTATGATTTTTATTGTCTCGGGCACTTTAAACCAGTTTTTTCCGGTGGCCAAGGCTACAGCCAAGTCAGTAGAGCCGACGCCGGTAGCAAAAACACCTATTGCCCCATACGTACAGGTATGTGAATCAGCCCCCAAAACCAAGTCTCCGGGCAATATATACCCGGACTCCGGTATGACCTGATGGCATACCCCGCAGCCCACATCGTAAAGGCGAGACCTAAAATCAGCCGAAAATCGGCGCATCTTTTTATGCACCCTGGATACGCCTTCATTCGGAGAAGGAGCGCTGTGATCGATGACCATACAAAACTTAGTTTTTAATTTATCTATCCCCAGCTCTTTAACACGGTCGATTATTATCGACGACGTCCCATCCTGTCCAAAGGTAAAATCAACTTTGCATACCGCAAAATCACCGGCCTTCAAAGACCTCCCAGAATGGCTGCTTAATATTTTTTCCGCTATAGTCTTACCCGTCATAATTTATTGACCCACCCTTCAATTCGGTCCATCCCTTTTTCAATTTCATTAAGGCTAGTGGCAAAACTTAAACGGATATAATCATTTCTACCGAATGGATCGCCGGGTATGACTGCAACCATCATCTCATCCAATAGACGGCTGGAAAATTGGACTGAATCTAAACCTGTTTTAGAAATATCACAAAATATATAGAACGCGCCGCTGGGCTTACAATAACCAATTTTTTTTATTTTATTCAACCGGCTGATTATATAATCCCTTTTCTTGGAAAATTCCAAGCACATTGTCCTGCTAAAGTCATCGGTTAGGCTCAGGGCCGCTAATGCCGCTTTTTGAGATATAGAAGTTGGATTAGAAGTAGAATGATCCTGGAATTTAGATACTGCCTCAACTATATCAACCGGCCCGGCTAAATATCCAATACGCCAACCGGTCATAGAATAACTCTTGGAGAGCCCATTAACGGTAATAGTATAATCATAAATATCTTTACCGAGGGACCCGATGGATATATGTTTTAAATTGTCGAAAATTATCTTCTCGTATATTTCATCACTAATCACAAAAATCTTCCGCTCGACGCAGATCCTGGCGATCTCTTTAAGCTCATCTTTATCGTATACACAGCCAGTGGGGTTAGAAGGCGAGTTTAAAATAAATACCTTGGTTTTGGAACCGATGTGTTTTTCCAGATCTTCTATATTGATCTTAAAATTATTTTCAGGCCGGGAATTGATAAAGCGGGGCGCGCCTTCGCAGAGATTAACCATTTCCGGATAACTTACCCAATAAGGAGAAGGGATCAAGACTTCGTCACCGTGGTCAATTAAAACAAAAAGGGTATTAAAAATGCTGTGTTTTGCCCCGCAAGAGACAACGATCTGGTTAGGCTGATAATCTAATGAATTGTCTTTTTTGAATTTTTCGCATATTAGTTTTTTTAATTCCGGTATGCCGGTGGTGGGGGTGTATTTGGTAAATCCCGAACGGATGGCCAAGATAGCCTCTTCTTTAATCGCATCCGGAGTATCAAAATCCGGTTCTCCTGCCGCAAAAGTAACCACATCCCTGCCCTCACCTTTAAGCTTTTTGGCTTTGGAGGTGATGGCAAGGGTTGAAGAAGGCTTTACTTTTAATAAGCGTTCAGATAACCGGCTGTCAATACGCATCGGTATTAAAGAGAGTCTCTCTCTTTTTTAAAGATATTCTTAATGCCGCTGAAGAATTTCTTGGCTGGTTTTTTAATAACAGGGGGCCTTTCTTTAACCGCGTTTTCAGTCTTGGATTTTACTTCGACCGGCGTATCCTGCGCAACCTCGGTCTTTCCTTCAACAACACCTGTTGCTGACGCGGGCTTGGATTCTTTATCTTTATTCTTCTTAACTTTTTTGACTTTTTCTTTTATCTCAGTCAACTCTAAAATAGCCAGCTGAGCATCGTCGCCGCGCCTTTTTCCCAGTAAAAGCAAGCGGGTATATCCACCCTGCCTCTTAGCAAAACGCGGGGCTATATCATTAAAAAGCATACCGACTAATTTATGGTCCCCTAATAACTCAAAGGCCTGCCTTTTTTTTGCCAGAGTATTATGTTTACCCATGGTAATAAGTTTATCTATCGTAGGCCTGACTGCTTTAGCCCTGGCCGCGGTCGTAGAGATCCGCTGATAAATAAACAAGCTCCTGGCCAGGCTTAAGATCGTGGCCCTGCGCCAACTAGTGAACCGGTTGAGCTGATTTTTAGCTTTATTATGTCTCATTATTGTATCCTTGTTTTAAGCACGAATTTACACCAATTCGCCATTACTTTTTAAATTTTCGCGGCTCACACTAATTTACACAAATTAATTCGTGTCTGTTCGTGTGAAATTCGTGTCTGTTCGTGTCCTTTCTAATCTTAAGATTTCTTAAGTTTCTTGATGTCTATCTGCATCCCCAAGTTTAAACTCATCCCGGTCAAAAGCTCCTTGATCTCAGTTAAAGATTTCTTGCCAAAATTCTTAAAACCAAGCATTTCTTCTTCCCCTCTCTTTACCAGGTCCGCTATGGTCTTTATATTGGCTTCCCTTAAACAGTTCGAACTTCTCACCGACAGTTCAAGTTCGGAGATCGGTAGTCTGAGTTTTTCATACAGAGCGATCTCTTCCTTGGTCATCTCCGGTTCTTCCTCTTCCTCATCAGGCAACTGACCGAAGTTAACAAAAATATCAAGATGCCTCTGTAATATATTTGAAGCATATAAAAGCGCGTCTTTAGGGCTTACTGCTCCATTGGTCCAGATCTCAAGTATAAGTTTGTCATAATCGGTTTTCTGGCCCACCCGGGTATTTTCCACATTAAAGTTGACCTTTTTTACCGGAGAAAATATGGAATCAATCGGGATCGTCCCGATAACCTGGTCATCTCTTTTGTTCGCATCCTGGGGGACATAACCCCTGCCTTTTGAAACCTCAATCTCCATATTAAGCTTTATATCATCGGTGATAGTTGCGATGTGAAGATCGGGATTGATAACCTCCACGCTTTCATCGGTCTGGATGTCCTTGGCCTTGACCTCGCCCTTAGTATTCTTTTTGATATAAAGCGTCTTCGATACTTTGGAATGCGATTTTAGAATCAGGCTTTTAAGGTTTAAGATTATCTCCGGGACGTCTTCGAGTACGCCAGGAATAGTGGAGAACTCATGCTGCACTCCGGATATCTTTACTGATGTTACGGCGCTGCCCTCAATGGACGACAATAGCAGCCTTCTTATGGCGTTTCCTAAAGTAACGCCATAGCCTCTTTCAAAAGGAGCGGCGAAAAATTTTCCGTAATTTCCGGTATAGCTGGACTCTTCGCACTCCAATTTTTTTGGTAATTGAAAATCTCTCCACTTTATACCCATTTTCTTGGCTCCTTTATTTTTTACAAACTGTTGCTAAAATCTTTTTAATTGTTGATTCCACAGATTCCTAAAAGAAGATTACAGCGATTGTTTCTGTTATATGTTTTAATCTCTGGAATCTGCTTTTTAATCAGTGTAATCATTGACAGCCTTTATTTTGAATACAACTCGACTATTAACTGTTCCTGGATCGGAAGCTGAATATCGTCTTTCTCCGGAAGGCGCAGGACCTTGGCCTGGGCCTGGGCAGGATTAAATTCAAGCCAGGAAGGCACAGTCCTGTCCTTGCTAATTTCAAGGTTATCTTTAATCTTGGCCATAGCCTTATCTTTGGCCTTTAACTGGACGATATCGTCTTTAACGATTAAATAAGAAGGTATGTTCACCCGCTTGGAATTGACAAAGATAAAATTGTGGCGGACTACCTGCCTGGCCTGGGCCCGGGACGTAGCCAACCCTAAACGAAATATCACATTATCCAGCCTTCTCTCTAAAAGCTGCAACAATACTTTACCGGTTACGCCTTTGGTCTTAGAAGCAATCTTAAAATAACGGCGGAACTGCTTTTCAAAAAGCCCGTACATTCTTTTTACCTTTTGCTTCTCCCTCAATTGCAAGCCGTAATTTGAAAGCTTAATCCGGGCCTTTGCCTCTCCGTGCTGGCCGGGGACGTAATCTCTTTTAGCCAGGCCGCATTTTTCAGTGCTGCACCTGGTACCTTTAAGGAACAGCTTTTGCTGCTCTCTTCTACACAATCTACATGTTGGACCTGTATACCTTCCCATATATATTATACTCTCCTTTTCTTTTTCGGACGACAACCGTTGTGCGGGATAGGAGTAACGTCTTTGATCGAAGTTATTACTAAACCGGCGGCCTGCAAAGCCCTGATAGCCGATTCCCTTCCCGGGCCAGGGCCTTTTACCCAAACTTCCACTTCCTGCAAGCCCAGATCCTTAGCCTTTTTTGCGGCGTCGCCGGCAGCTGTCTGAGCGGCAAAAGGAGTAGACCTTTTAGATCCGCTGTAACCTACGATTCCCGGCGATGACCAGGCTATAGTGTTACCCTGCTTATCTGTAATAGTAATGAGGGTATTATTAAAACTCGCTTGAATATGAGCTATCCCTAAAGTTACGCCTTTAAGGTTTTTCTTTTTTTTACTGGTTGTTGGCGTTTGAGCCGGCGTTGCTGTAGTTTCTGGGGTTGCTGGGGTTGCTGGTTTTTCAGTCATTTTTATTCCTTCTTGGCTTTAGCTATGGCAATATTGCCTTTACGCGGGCCTTTTCTGGTCCGGGCGTTAGTCCTGGTCCTTTGACCGCGGCAAGGAAGCCCTCTTTTATGACGCATACCGCGGTATGAACCTATATCCATTAATCTTTTAATATTCTGGGAAATGTCCCGGCGCAGATCGCCCTCTACTTTATAATTTCCTTTTTGGATTATGTTAACAATGCGGGAGATCTCCTCTTCGGTCAAATCCTTTGCCCGTTTATCCGGAGAGATCTGGGCCTCTTTAAGTATCTGGTTAGACAAATACCTGCCGACACCGTATATATAAGTCAACGATATTTCAATTCTTTTTTCCTTGGGTATATCTACACCTAAAAGCCTGGGCACGTTATTTCCTCCTATCCTTGGCGCTGTTTATGCTTAGGATTAGAACATATAACCCTAACAATTCTTCTACGTTTAATAACTTTGCACTTATCGCATATTTTCCTGACCGATGCTTTTACTTTCACTTTATTATCCTCTCTATTCTTTATCTCAATCTATACCTTTACCTCTACCTATATCTTTTTATTTTACTCTAAATGTGATTCTCCCCCGCCCTAAATCATAAGGAGAAAGTTCAAGTTTTACTTTATCCCCCGGCAGTATCCTGATAAAATTCATCCTCATTTTTCCGGACACATGCGCGGTTACTATATGACCGTTTTCCAATTCTACCTTAAATACGGCATTGGGTAAAGCTTCTACAACCTTGCCTTCTGTTTCTATAAGTTCTTCCTTGCCCATATCCCTCCAGATTATACGCTAGTCAGGATCTCGGCGCCTTTTTCAGTAATAGCTACTGTATGTTCAAAATGAGCTGAAGGCAGGCCGTCCGCTGTAACCGCTGTCCAACCGTCCTTCAAGACTCGGCAATCCCAATTCCCCATGTTCACCATCGGCTCAATAGCCAGAACCATTCCGGGCCTTAAAACTTCTTTCTGATTAGGCGCTCCGAAATTAGGAATTTCAGGTTCTTCGTGTAAATCTCTGCCTATGCCATGGCCTACAAACTGCCTGACCACGGAAAATCCATTATTTTCAACATAATGCTGAATGGCATAAGATATATCCGATAAACGATTATCCGCCTTAGCTTGTTTTATGCCGAAAACTAAAGATTTTCTGGCTACATCTATGAGCTTTTTAGCCCGAGAGCTGATACTTCCCACACCCACGGTAAACGCCATATCTGAGAAATAACCATTATACTTAATTCCTAAATCTATGCTTACAATATCTCCTTCGGCCAGCTGTCTATCCTTGGGGATACCATGAACGATTTCTTCGTTTACTGATATGCAAATATTTCCGGGATAACCCCGGTAATTTTTAAAAGCAGAGACTACTCCTTCAGCCTCCATATATTTTAAAGCTAAATCGCTGATCCGGCCCGTTGTTGTTCCTTGCTTTACACTTTCCCGCAATTTAGCTGCTATCCCCGCTATTATCCTGCCTGCCTGACGCATAACCTCCAGCTCTTGCTCGGACTTTATAGGAATCATTGCTATTATTATATAACCGCGAATATCTCTTTCAGGACCGGCTCAGCTTCATCATCGGCCTTGATCTTGATTAACCTGCCGGTATTAGAGTAATAATCTATTAAACAGGCTGCTTCCTGACGGTAAACTTCCAAACGTTTCCTGACCGTCTCTTCTTTATCATCGCTTCTTTGATACAGCTCACCCCCGCAATGATCGCAAACCATGTTTTTCTTCGGAGGCATATTCTTAATATGAAAATTTGCTCCGCAGGACCTGCAGACCAGCCTTCCGGTGATCCGCTGTATAATTACCGGTTCGCTGGCATCCAGGTAAATCACTTTATCTATACTTCGATTTTTATCTGCCAGCACCTCATCCAACTTTTTCGCCTGGTTCAGATTGCGGGGGTACCCGTCTAAAATAAATCCTTTTTCAATATCCGGCCGGCTCAGCCGGTCAATCAGCATCTGAGTAACCAGCTCATCCGGAACCAAAGCCCCTTTATTCATGAAATCCTTGGCCTGCCGGCCCAAAGAAGTACTATTAGTTACATTCTGCCTCAACAAGTCGCCGGTAGAAATATGCAGTATATTCATTTTTTGGGCGACTTTTTTTGCCTGTGTGCCCTTGCCGGCGCCGGGCGCTCCTAAAAAAATAATTTTCATCTACCTTCTACCCTTGATTTTGGCGCCTTTAATAAACCCTTCATAATTATGCATTACTAAATGAGACTCGATCTGTTTTATAGTATCCAGCATAACCCCGACCACGATCAATATACTGGTGCCTCCGGCAAAAGAAGCGATCAAATAGGGAACTTTAAGCCAGGCCATAATAAAATCAGGTAGAATGGCGATAATAGCGATAAAAATTGCTCCGGCCAAAGTGATCCTGGTCATAACAAAATCCAGGTATTCGGATGTCGGATTTCCCGGCCGGATCCCCGGTATAAAACCACCGTATTTTTTCATATTCTCTGAAATATCTATTGGATTAAAAACAATCGCGGTGTAGAAATAACAAAAAAATATGATCAGGAGCGAATAAACCATGGTATAAAGAAAGTGCCCTCTAACCAGATTTTGAGCCCACATCTGAAAAGCCGGATTTGGTATAAAAGAAGCTAGGGTCGCCGGAAACAATATTATAGATTGGGCAAAGATAATAGCGATGACTCCCGAAGTATCTACCTTTAAGGGTATATACGTTGACTGCCCCCCGTAGATCTTTCTACCCACTACCCTGCGGGCGTATTGCACCGGTATCTTCCTTTGCCCTTGAATGATCATGATTACCGCAAAAACAACCGCGCATAAAAGGACCAGCATGACTAAAATGGTCAAAGGCTGGATCTGCCTGCGGGCCGGTGAAAAAGGAGAAATCAACACCCATAATTGAGCGATAGCCGCGGGGATACGCGATATAATGCCAGCGGTGATAACCAGCGATATGCCGTTTCCGATCCCCCGTTCCTGGATCTGTTCCCCCAGCCACATAATAAATATAGTCCCGGTAGTAAGGGTGAAAACCGTCAATATCCGAAATCCGATACCAGGCTGCATTACTATTTTCAGTCCCTCGAAACGAGCCGGATTCTCAAGCCACATAGCGATGAAAAAAGACTGGATCAAAGCCAGGGCTACCGTGCCGCAGCGGGTAAACTGATTTATCTTTTCATATCCGGCCTTGCCTTCTTTGGCTATTTTTTCTAGTTGCGGGATAACCGCAGTCAAAAGCTGCATAATAATTGAGGCTGATATATAGGGCATGATCCCTAAAGCAAAAATAGTCAATCTCTCCATAGCGCCGCCGGAGAACATATTCATTATGCCAAAGAGCGTACCGCCCTGGGTCTTGGCGATCCGGTTAAAAAACTCCCCCAAGGCGACCCCGTCAATACCGGGAGTAGGAACATAGCAGCCGATACGATAAACCGCAATAAGCATCCCGGTAATTATTAACCTGCGCTTTAAATCCGGTATCTTAAAAGAATTTACCAGCGCGCTAAGCATTAATAACCTCTACTTTACCACCTGTATTTTTTATCTTCTCCTGGGCCTTTTTTGAAAAAGCGTGGGCCTGGAACGTCTTCGCGGCCTTAAGCTCGCCGTTTCCCAGTATCTTAACCGGGACAGACTTACTTTTGATAAAACCCTTTTCCAGCAATAAGGAAGGATTAATAATATCTTCTTTAATCTTAACTAACGATTCAAGGTTAACGACCTGGTATTTTAGCGGAGTCCTGCTGTTAAATCCCCGTTTGGGCATTTTGCGGATCAATGGAGACTGGCCTCCTTCGTGTCCCAGGTAAACGCCAGGACCTGAACGCGAAGTCGCGCCCTTACTTCCCCGGGTAGATGTTTTTCCGTGTCCGGAACCTGCGCCTCTTCCCAATAATTTTCTTTTTTTATGCGACCCAAAAGGAGCCCTTAAATTATGCAGGCCGATTTTATATACAGATTTATCCGCTTCCTGAGCAGGAATCGGCTGTTTAACGGATTTCTCGGCCTTTGGTTCAGCCTTAACTGTCTTTTTAGTTTTAAGCATTTATTTTTTTCCTTTTAAATTCGATAACGCGGCCATAGTAGCCTTAATTACATTGATAGGATTATTGGATTTTAAAGATTTAGTAAGAATGTCCTTTATCCCGCATGATTCGCATACGGCCCGGACCGGGCCGCAGGCGATTACTCCCGTGCCTTCGGAAGCCGGCTTCAAAAGAACTTTAGCTCCGGCATATTTACCGATCACTTCATGGGGTATAGTTGAATCCTCTACGCCGATCTTGACTAAATCCTTTTTAGCCCTGCCTAAGCCTTTACGTATGGCATCGGCAACTTCATTTGCCTTTCCTAAGGCATAACCAACCCGGCCGTTCCTATCACCGACAACTACCAGGGCGCTGAAAGACATCTTTTTCCCGCCCTTAGTAACCTTAGTAACCCTGTTAATTGAAACTATTTTCTCGCTTAGCTCTGATTGCTGTTGTATATTTACTTCGCGCATTTAAAACTCCAATCCTGCTTTTCTTAAGGAATCGGCAAAAGCCTTGACCCTTCCGTGATATAAATACCCCGCCCGGTCAAAAACGATTTTTTTGATCCCTTTTTCCACTGCCCGGCGGGCGAAAATCTCCCCGAAAAACTCCGCGGCCTTGATATTGCCGGCAGCGGGAAATTTCGATTTTATTTCTTTATCCAGAGTCGATAAGGAAAATACCGTTTTATTCTTGGTATCATCGACCAATTGGGCAAAAATATTCTTCAATCCCCGGTTAAGCACTAAACGAGGGCGTTCACCATTGCCTTTTATACGCAAACGGATACGCGTATGCCTTCCAATTTGCTTTATTAATTTTTTATTTTTCATATTACTTTCCGCCAGTTGCCTGGGCCTTTCCGACTTTTTTCTTTACGTATTCTCCTAAATAACGCACACCTTTACCTTTATACGGTTCAGGCGGGTATACCGAACGTATCTCAGCCGCCAGTTCCCCGACCTTTTCCTTATCGATACCCCGGATCACAATCTGAGTCGGCTTAGGAACCTCTATTTTTATACCCTCGGGTACATTGAAAATAACCGGGTGAGAAAATCCCAAATTCATGGTCAGGATATTTCCCTGAACCAAAGCCTTAAAACCAACGCCGTTTATCTCTAATTCCTTGACATAGCCTTCGGTCACGCCCTTAAGCATATTCCCGACCAAGGCCCTGACTAAACCCTGCTGACCCTTATCCAGCTTTGTGTCCCCAGCCCGGGTAACAAAAATCTGGTTATCCTTAACCTCCATACCTATCCTGTCGCTAAAGGTCCGGGCTAATTTCCCCTTTGGACCCTCAACAGAAATAAAACTGCCTTTAATCTCTACCTTAGCATCTTTAGGTAGATTTACTGGCTTTCTTCCGATTCTAGACATGAAACCTATCCCTCCTTACCAAATATACCCAATAACCTCGCCGCCGCACCTTTGCTCCCTGGCTTCTTTATCCGTTAGAATCCCCTTTGAGGTCGAAATTATAGCCAGGCCCCTGCCTCGTAAAACATAGGGGATCTTATCATGAGTCACATACTTGCGTAAGCCGGGGGTGGAGATGCGTTTTATGCCGCCGATCACGCATTTCTTTCCGACGTATTTAAGATATACCCTCAAAATCCCCTGTTTTTTATCCTCTATAGACTTAAAGTTATCTATGTATTCTTCCTTTTTAAGTATTTCCAGGATAACTGTTATAACCCTGGAAGCAGGAATATCCAAATTCTCCTTCTTAGCCATGATCGCGTTTCTGATCACGGTAAAGGCGTCAGCTATCGAATCTGTCCTAGACATTTATATAGTTTCTCCTTTATTTTAATTTACCAACTGGATTTTTTGACCCCGGGGATCAGTCCCTGCCAGGCTAATTCCAGAAAACATATGCGGCAAAGCTGAAATCTCCTTAAATATCCGCCTGAGCGGCCGCAGATGCGGCAACGGTTATATTCTCGGGTTGAAAATTTCTTTTTACCCTTCCATCTGTTTATCTGTGATGTCTTAGCCATATCTTTAAAATATTCTCCTTATTGTTTCTTAGTCTTTACCGCTCATTTCATTCTTCCTCAAGCGGGATCCCGCCCAATTTTTATTCGTTTTTGCGGGAAAAAGGCATGCCAAATAATCTTAAGAATTCCCTAGCCTCTTCCGCGGTTTTGGCATTTTTGATTACAAAGGTTACATCCATGCCCTGGACCCGGGTGATCCGGTCATAATCTATTTCCGGAAAAATCCCCTGTTCAGAGAGCCCCAGCGTATAATTACCGGCTTTATCAAAAGACCTCTCCGGCACTCCCCGGAAATCCCGGATACGCGGAAGGGCCACATTTAACAACCGGTCCATAAACTCGTACATCATTGTTTTTCTAAGCGTTACCTTGCAGCCTATGGGCAAACCATCCCTGATCTTAAAATTTGCGATAGCTTTTTTGGCCCGGCGCATGATCGGTTTTTGGCCAGTAATAAGGGCCAGGTCATCCATTGCCTTTTCCAGTATCTTAATATCGCCAAGAGCCTCACCGACCCCCATATTCACTACTATTTTCTCAATCTTAGGGACAGCGTACTTGTTTTTAAGTTTAAATTGCTCCATCATTATCGGGGATATTTCATTACGGTATTTTTCCAGCAATCTAGGTATCATAATATGGTTCCTTATTGTATGTTTTCGCTGCAATTTTTGCAAAATCTTACCTTAGTTTTATCTTCCAGAAGCTTAAACCCTACGCGGGAAGGCCGGCTGCAGCCCTTACAGAAATACATCACGTTGGATATGTGTAAAGGCCTCTCGATAGAAACTATCCCGCCTTGTTGATTAGTTTGTGTTTTTCGCATCGCTTTTTTTGCCAGGTTTATACCCTCAACTATGATCCGGCTTTCCTTGGCTAATACGTTTAACACCTTGCCTTTTTTTCCTTTATCCTTACCTTTAATCGCCTGAACTGTATCGCCTTTTTTTATCTTTAACATTCTGCTTCCTTTTTTACGGCGATTACAAAGATTTTAGAAAAGATTACAGCGATTATAGCTTTATCTCTGTAATCTGTCTTTTAATCTCTGGAATCATAATATTTTTTTACAGCTTTCTATATGACTTCCGGGGCCAGGGAAATGATTTTTGTAAAGTTCTTCTCCCTTAATTCTTTCGCTACCGGCCCGAAAACTCTTGTCCCCCTGGGATTCATCTGAGCGTCAATAATAACTACGGCATTACGGTCGAATCTCAATATCGAACCGTCGGCGCGCCTGATCGCTTCCTTGGTCCTGACTATCACCGCCTTTGCCACCTCTCCTTTTTTAACCACCCCATCCGGCGATGATTCCTTAATATTAACATTAACAACGTCCCCGATAACGGCAGTCAAACTGTTTTTCTTTCCTAATACACCGATCAAAGACGCTTTTCTCGCGCCGCTATTATCCGCCACATCCAAAATAGTACGTAATTGGATCATTTTACCTCATCCTTTGATTCAACGTGCAGCATCTTGGCTTTTTTAACGATCTCCAAGACCCGAAAACGTTTATCTTTAGATATAGGCCTGGTTTCCTCGATTTTGACAGTATCGCCTACCTTAGCATTGTTTGACTCATCATGAGCCTTAAATTTATTATACCTTTTCATGATCCTACCATACTTGGGATGCTTGCTTAAATGCATAATCTTCACGATAACTGTCTTCATCATTTTATCGCTGACTACGACGCCTGTAAATAATTTGCGCTTACCCATTTATTTTCTCTTTCTTTTCCGATAGAATTGTTTTGATCCTGACAATATCCCTCTTGATCAAAGAGAACTTGTGCGGTTTTTCTACCTGTCCGCCGTAACGCTGAAGATTCATTTTATACAATTCCTCTTTCAGGGATTTTTCCTTATTTATTAATTCTTCTCTTGATAAATTACGCAGCTCTTGTATTTTCACCCCGCACCTTCTCTCTTATTCATGGACCCGGCACCTTTTACCTTATTATAACTGAATTCTTTAGAAGGTGCGGGGTTCATTTACTTATGCGCCCTGGTTACGAACTTTGCCCTAAAAGGAAGCTTGTAGGCTATCAACCTGAAACACCTGCGGGCATATTCTTCATGCACACCGCTTAATTCAAAAAGGATACGGCCTCTCTTAATAACACATACCCAATGGTCGATATCCCCTTTGCCTTTACCCATGCGAACTTCCGCCGGTTTTTTGGTTATAGATTTATCCGGAAAAACCCTGATCCATAGTCTTCCGCCTTTATGTAACTGCCTGGCCAGAACCACGCGGCAGGCCTCAATCTGATTATTCTTAAGCCAACCGTTTGCTAACACTTTTAACCCGAACTCGCCGAACGCCAATTCCGAACCTCTGCTGGCAATACCGCGTCGTTGACCCTTTTGCAGCTTCCTGAATTTAACCCTTTTGGGCATTAATGCCATATCAATCTCGCTTTTTGTTTATCCCTCACCTTCCCAGAATACCCTGTTGGAAGGTGCGGGGTTTTGATTTTAAAAGATTACGCTTTTAATTTACAACCTACGCGCCCTGCTGGCGCGCATCCCGCGGTGCAATAGGCTTACCTAATATATCGCCTTTATAAAGCCAAACCTTGACTCCGATCAACCCATAGGTTGTGAAAGCCTCGGAAAAACCATAATCAATATCCGCACGAAAAGTCTGTAGCGGAACCTTCCCCTGTTTATAGGTTTCAGTGCGGCACATTTCAGCGCCGTTTAACCTGCCGGCAGTAGATATCTTTACTCCTTTTGCCCCCGCGGACATTGTCTGTTCAATGGCCCTTTTTACCGCTCTGCGGAAAGCAACCCTTTTCTCTATTTGCATCGCGATATTTTCAGATACCAACTGAGCATCCATAGCCGGATTTTTTATCTCTTCTATATCTATCGAAACCTCTCTTTTAACCATGCTATTTATATCTTCTCTTAAGCGCTCTATATCAGCTCCGTGGCGGCCTATAATAATACCCGGCCGGGCTGACTGGATCCGGATCTTAACTTTTTCGGTAAGCCTCTCGATTATAACCCGCGCTACTGCTGCCTGTTTGAATTTTGATTTAATGTATTTACGGATATTAAAATCCTCGGATACAAATCTGGCAAAATCCTTCTTACCGGCAAACCAGCGGCTATGCCAATTTTTGGTAAAACCTATTCTTAATAACAAAGGGCTTACTTTTTGTCCCATTTTTTATCCTTTCAAATCCAGTTCGATTTTGATATGCGAGGTCCTTCTTTTTATCGGCGTTGCCCTGCCGAATGCCGCGGCCTTATACCTCTTCCAGGCTGGCCCAACATTACAAATGACCTTAGATATGTATAATTGCCGAGGTTCAAAGCCTTTAATTTTAGCATTAGCGATCGCCGAGCGCAAGACTTTTATTAAACTTTCTTTGGGCCTTTTATTTAAATTTATCAGGATCGCCTCTGCCTCCTGAACATCCTTATTTCGGATCAAATCCATCACCTCGCGCATCTTGCTCGGTGAAATTTTTATATGCTTATTTTCAGCTTTTACAATCATTTTATTTTAGTAGATAGTAGTTAGTAGGTAGTATGTAGGGATACCCTGATCCCCTTTTTTCTACTTACATTGTTGTTTATTTTTTTGTTTAGTAGGCTTCTCCGGGATATCCTAATCCCTACCTACTATATGCTACATACTGCTTTTACTTAGTAGATAGTATTTAGTAGGTAGTATTTAGGGGAAATTTAATCCCTGCCTACTATCTACTACATACTACCTACAGCCTTTACGTCTTTTCGGGGGCTTTCTTAGCCTTGACACCGCCGTGTTTTCTAAATATCCGGCTAAAAGCAAATTCACCCAATTTATGCCCAACCATATTTTCAGTCACAAAAACCGGGATGTGTTTTTTCCCGTCATAAACCGCAAAAGTAAAACCGACGAAATCAGGTATAATGGTTGAACGTCTGGACCAGGTCTTAATCGCCTGGCGGCCTCCGGAGATACGCATCCGGTCGACTTTTTTAATCAATTTCTCTTCAACATACGGTCCTTTTTTTAATGAGCGTGGCATAGGCCTTTATTTTCTCCTTTTAATAATAAATTTATTTGAATATTTAGTGCGGTTACGCGTCCTATAGCCTTTGGTAGGCTTACCCCAGGGAGTTACCGGATGGGGGTTACCCTGTCCTGACTTTCCTTCTCCGCCTCCGTGCGGATGATCCACCGGGTTCATAGCCAAACCTCTCACTCTAGGCATAAAGCCTAACCAACGATTCCTTCCCGCTTTACCGATATTAATCGCTCCATTTTCAGCATTACTTAACTGGCCTATTGTGGCATGGCAATCCAAATTAACCAATCTTACCTCGCCAGATGGCAGCTTTAAATGGGCAAACGCGCCTTCTTTAGCCATGATCTGAGCGGATGTTCCAGCGCTCCTGACGATCTGACCGCCTTTTCCGGGAGTTAATTCGATATTGTGGATCATTGTCCCTTGAGGAATATTTCTTAAAATCAGGCAATTTCCCACCTTGATTTCAGTAGACTTCTGATTAGAGGTAATAATTTCATCGCCGGCCTTTAATCCAATCGGGGCCAGGATATATCTCTTCTCCTTATTAGGATATTCTACCAGGGCGATCCTGGCAGTACGGTTAGGATCATATTCAATAGTCATAACCTTTGCCGGAGTATCCAGTATATTCCTTTTAAAATCAATAAGTCTTAACATCCGCTTATGCCCGCCGCCGCGCCACCTTGAAGTAATCCGGCCGTAATTATTCCTGCCACCGGTTTTCTTGATCGGAGCGGTCAAGGATTTTTCCGGCTCGGTCTTGGTTATATCAGAAAAATCATGGCCGTTCATAAAACGCCTTGAAGGCGTAGTTGGTCTGTATTTTTTTATTCCCATGTTATGCCGTCTCGATCTTTTGGCCCTTTTTAAGGGTTACTATTGCTTTTTTAAAATCAGGCTTTTTCCCGTACTGATACCTGACCCGGGTCAATTTTCCCGGGGATATTATAGTATTTACATCTGTAACCTTTACTTTATAAACTTCCTCAACCGCCCGCTTGATCTGGCTCTTGTTGCTCGACTTTTCAACCAGGAATAGATATTTACCGTCGGGCTCCTGCAAACTTGATTTTTCGGTCCTGATCAAAGACCTGATTACATCGTAAGGAGAAATCATTTTCTAACCCTCTCTATTAATTCCTTAAAGCTATCTTTGGTAATAATAATCTTATCGGCGTTCAGGATCTGATAGGTGTTGCTATTTCTGGCGAGATCCAGGATCAACGAATCGATATTATGAAACGAACGTTTCAAATCATTATCCATTTTCGCCAATAAAACTAAGATCTTTTCTTTGCGGTGATTGACCTTTAAATTTCCTAAGATCTTAACCGCCTCCTTAGTCTTAGGAATCTCAATTTTTAAATTATCCAAAAGCAACAGGCAATTATTTCTGATTTTTTCTGCCACTACTGTTTTTAAAGCCGCTTGTTTTATCTTATTCGAAAGGGTATAAGTAAAATCTCTTGGGTGAGGCCCGAATACTACTCCGCCGTGGCGCCAGAGCGGGGAACGTATAGAACCGATCCTGGCCCGGCCGGTGCCTTTTTGCTTCCAGGGCTTTTTACCGCCGCCTGACACCTCGCCCCTAGTCTTGGTTGAGGCCAGGCCCTTGCGCTGATTTGCGAGGTAACACTTCACCACCTGATGGACCGCCGCTTTGTTTATGCCTTCATTAATGATCGAATCGTCGATCTTTAATGAATCAACTTCTTTTCCGTCGGTGTTATATACAGTTATATTCATGATTTCTTTTTAGCTGGTTGTTTTTCCGTTTTTAAAGAAACCGCGGGAGCTACCTTGGCCTTCTTCTTTTTAGCGGTTTTAATCACCAAATAGTTATCATTATACCCGGGAACAGCGCCCTTGATCGCCAATAAATTATTTGCCGGGTCAACCTTGATTATCTCCAGGCTCTGGACCGTAACTTTACCCGCGCCCATATGCCCGGGAAGATGGTGCCCTTTCCATACTCTTCCTGGAGTAGTAGTAGAGCCCATCGACCCTACCCTTCGATGCGAAGTCGAACCGTGAGTCATAGGCCCGCCCTTCCAATGCCAGCGTTTCATACCGCCCTGGAATCCTTTACCTATACTAACCCCGGAGACATCCACAAAATCGCCGGGCTTAAATATATCCGCTTTTAATTCATCGCCGGCTTTATACTCTTTACCCGGTTCTTTTTGAAGATCCCGGATAATTTTTTGCGGGGCGATGTTTAATTTCTTAAAATAACCGGCTTGGGGCTTTTTAAGTTTCTTTTCGCTAACCGGGTCAAATCCTACCTGAACAGACTTTTCCCTGACCGCTAAAACCGGACAGGGCCCGGCTTCCACGACCGTAACCGGGACCATCCGCCCGTCTTCGCTAAAAACGTGCGTCATTCCAACTTTTTTTCCCAATATACTTATCATTATCTTAACCTATCCTATTCTTAGCACGAATTATCACTAATTCGCAATCAGCAATTAAATAATTTACAACTCACACAAATTTACACAAATAAATTCGTGTATGTTCGCCTCACCCCGCGGCAAATCCTGATAGTCACGCGGGATCCCGGCTGACTTCACGAAACGTCGGGATAATGCGTGTCCATTTGTGCTAAAGAACGCTTACTTTATTTCTACGTCCACTCCAGCAGGAAGATTTAACTTCCTCAAGGCGTCAATAGTCTTGGATGTCGGTTCATATATATCGATAAGCCGCTTATGTGTAGATATCTGAAATTGCTCGCGCGATTTCTTATCGATGACCGGCGAAGTCAAAACCGTATAAACCTCCCTTTTAGTAGGAAGCGGCAGTGGGCCACAGATAGAAGCTCCTGTTCGTTTAACAGTATCCACTATCTCCTCTGTCGCCTGATCTAACAGGCGGTGGTCATATGCCTTTAATTTTATTCTGATTTTTTGCATATTTATTTAGTCGGTTATGCTGTAATTTCAGTAACAACGCCCGCTCCCACTGTATGCCCGCCTTCGCGGATGGCGAAACGGGATTCCTTTTCCATGGCAACAGGCTGGATCAACTCGATCTCCAGCGTAACATTATCACCGGGCATAACCATCTCCACTCCCTGAGGAAGTTTTGACGATCCGGTTACATCGGTGGTCCGAAAATAAAACTGCGGCCTGTAACCTGAAAAGAACGGTGTATGCCTTCCGCCTTCTTCTTTGGTCAATATGTAAACCTGGGCCTTGAACTTAGTATGAGGAGTAATGGATTTAGGGGCAGCAATAACCATCCCGCGCTCAATATCATTCTTATCCACGCCTCTTAATAAGAGCCCTACGTTATCGCCGGCCTGTCCTTCTTCCAAAAGCTTGCGGAACATTTCAATACCGGTAACAACTGATTTCTTGATCTCCGGTTTTAACCCGATTATCTCTACCTCATCATTGAGTTTGACTTTGCCGCGCTCAATCCTGCCGGTGCCTACAGTCCCTCTTCCTTCGATGGTGAATACGTCTTCAACCGCCATCAACAGAGGCTTATCTAATTCTCTAACCGGCAAAGGTATAAATTCATCGCAGGCCTTCATCAGGTCCAGTATAGGCTTGACATCGGGTGAATTAGGATCTCCTGCCGCCTGCATAGCCTTTAATGAACTTCCTCTAATGACCGGAGTTTTATCTCCCGGATAACCATATTTGGTCAAAAGATCTCTTACTTCCATCTCAACCAGATCGATCAATTCCGGATCAGTAACAATATCTACTTTATTCAAAAATACTACCATTGAAGGCACATTGACCTGACGGGCTAAAAGAATGTGCTCTCTGGTCTGAGGCATCGGACCGTCAACAGCTGAAACCACCAGGATCGCGCCGTCCATCTGAGCGGCTCCGGTTATCATATTTTTAATGTAATCCGCATGCCCCGGACAGTCAATATGGGCATAATGGCGATTATCGGTTTCATATTCAACATGGGCAACTGAAATAGTAACTACCTTGGTCTCATCCCTTACTGTCCCGCCTTTAGCGATATCCGCGTAATCACGGGCAGTAGCCTTGCCTAACTTTGCCAAGACATGGGTAATAGCCGCGGTCAAAGTAGTTTTACCGTGATCGATGTGTCCGATTGTCCCGATGTTTACGTGAGGCCTATTTCTTACAAACTTTTCTTTAGCCATTACATCACCTCCTGATTTTAATAAGGCTTAACGTTGTTTTTGTCCTGAAGAGGCAAAACCCGATATAATTTTTTCAGATATATATAAAGGCACCTCAGTGTAATATGAGGGCTCCATTGTATAAGACGCGCGGCCCTGAGTTAATGACCTTGATACGGTCGCGTAATTAAATATTTCAGCCAGGGGGACGAAAGTCTTGATCGCCCGGACATTTGCCCTGGGGTTGATCGAGACTATCTTTGCCCGGCGGGAACTTAAATCGCCGATTATCACTCCCATAAATTCTTCGGGTACGATTATCTCCATATCCATGATCGGTTCCAGTAATACCGGATGGGCCTTGCGCATGCCGTCGGATAAAGCGATACTGGCGGCCATTTTAAAAGCCATTTCCGAAGAATCCACCTCATGGAATGACCCGTCCACCAGGATAACTTTAACATCGGTAACCGGATAATTGGCTAATACCCCGCTCTTGGCGCAGTCAAATATTCCGTCTTTTACCGACGGAATAAATTCCTGGGGGATCGCTCCGCCTTTTATCTTATTTTCAAATGTGATACCGGCACCCGGAGCCTCCTGAGGCTCTAACTCAATCACGACATGGCCGTATTGGCCCCTGCCTCCGGACTGCTGAATAAATTTACCAGTAGAGCTGACTTTTTTAGTAATGGTCTCGCGGTACGCGACTTCCGGAAATCCGGTCTGGACCTGAACATTAAATTCCCTTAAAATCCTATCGGCAATAATCTCAAGATGCAATTGCCCCATCCCTGATATTACGGTCTGGCCGGTTTCGTGATTATAATTAACCCTGAATGACGGATCTTCTTCCACTAACTTGTGCAAAGCCATACCCAGCCTTTCCTGATCATTCTTAGTTTTAGGCTCGATCGCCTGCTGGATAACCGGCTCAGGAAAACGCATTGCCTCGATTAATATCTGATTAGATTCTTCGCAGAGAGTATCGCCGGTCTTAGTCTCCTTTAAACCAACCGCGGCCACGATATCCCCGGCATATGCAGCCTCAATGATCTCCTGACGATTAGCATGCATCCTTAAAAGTTTAGTTATCCGCTCTTTTTCCCTTTTACTGGAATTATAGATGTATTTACCTGAATTCAGGGTACCAGAATACACCCGGATATAATTTAGTTTGCCCACAAAAGGATCAGTGGCGACCTTAAAACAAAAAGCGCAAAAAGGAGCTTTCTCGCTAACAACGATTTCCTCAAATTCCTCAGTCTTAGGATTAGTCCCTTTAATCGGAGGAACGTCCTTAGGGGAAGGCAGGTAATCTCCCACCGCATCCAATAGCATCTGCACGCCCTTATTCCTGAATGAGGAACCGCAAAGAACCGGAATAAATTTATTTTGGACCACTGTCCGGCGGATAACTTCCTTTATTTTAGCAGTGGTAATTTCTTTTTGGTGAAGATAGATATCCAGCATTTCATCATCAGCCTCAGCCAATTTTTCAATCAGCAGATTACGGTAATGCTCAGCATCCTTCTTTGCGTCTTCAGGTATCTCTATAACCTCAAATTCCTTTCCGGTTACTTCAGTATAAGATATAAGCTTATTTTCAATCAAATCAATAATACCGTTAAAATTCTCTGCCACTCCATAGGGAAGCTGGATAGCTCCGGCGTTTGCCCCTAACCTTTTATGCATCTGGTCGATTGTTTCTATGAAATTCGCGCCAGTGCGGTCCATCTTGTTGACAAAAGCGATCCTGGGTACGCCATAACGATCCGCCTGCCGCCAGACCGTTTCTGACTGAGGTTCAACCCCGCCTACTCCGCAAAAAACCACCACTGCTCCGTCTAAAACTTTAAGCGATCTCTCTACTTCTACGGTAAAATCAACGTGCCCGGGAGTATCAATAATACTAATATAAAAATCTTTCCATAAACAGGTAGTAGCTGCCGCAGTAATAGTTATGCCTCTCTCCTGTTCCTGGACCATCCAATCCATTGTCGCCGTACCCTCATTAACCTCGCCTATCTTATAGGTCCTTCCGGTATAATAAAGGATCCGTTCGGTAGTCGTGGTCTTTCCAGCGTCAATATGGGCGATGATCCCGATATTCCTGATTCTCTCTAATGGTATGTGTCTATCCATATTCTTTCAGTCAGGGACGGTTCTGAAATCAAAGCTAAAGTGTCCCTTTTTTGGGGACAGTTTAAGATCAGTTTCAGAACCGTCCCTGCATTTAAAGCTTACCACCTAAAATGGGCAAAGGCCTTATTTGAATCCGCCATTTTATGCGTATCATCCCTTTTCTTGATCGCCGAACCTTCGCCTTTATAAGCAGACATGATCTCGTCGGCTAGTTTTTCTTTCATGGATTTACCTTTTTTATTCTTGGCAAAATCCCGTATCCAGCGTAAAGCGATTGATGCCCCGCGGTCCTGCCTGACCTCGATCGGAACCTGGTATGTCGCGCCTCCCACCCTGCGGGGCTTTACCTCCAGGCGGGGACGCACATTATCAATAGCCTTATTAAATACTTTTATCACATCCGGTTCATTGAGGTGCTTTTTTACGGATTCAAACGCTCCGTAAACTATCCTTTCTGCCACGGACTTTTTACCTTCCAACATAACCATATTAATAAATTTACCGACTATCTTATTGTTATATTTAGGATCTGATAAAGTTTCTTTTCTGAATACCCTTTTTCTTCTCATTTTTTTACACCGATTTCCACGGATTTTTTACACGGAATTTTCACAGATTTTATCCGTGTTAATCCGTTCTTTTATCCGCGTGTATCCGTGCCCTTTTTTATGCTGCCTTCGGCATTTTTGCCCCGTATTTTGAGCGGGATTTCCTTCGCTGATTTACTCCTGCCGCATCCAGAGTTCCTCTGACTATATGATATCTTACACCCGGAAGGTCTTTTACCCTGCCGCCTCTTACTAATACTATGGAATGCTCCTGTAAATTATGGCCTTCTCCGGGAATATAAGCGGTTACCTCGATCCCAGTGGTAAGCCTCACCCTGGCGATCTTTCTCAGCGCTGAATTCGGCTTTTTCGGTGTCATAGTCTTAACCTGAATGCAAACACCCCTGCGCTGCGGGCAGGACTTTAAAGCCATGGATTTGGATTTCTTCACCTTGGAATTACGGCTGAATCTAATCAGTTGTGAGATAGTAGGCATAACTTTTATTCCTTTTTAGTTTCTTTAGAGGTTTCTTTTTCCTTGGTTTCTTTATTTAATTTTACTACTGTGATATCCCGATGTATAGGATAACCGGTTCCCGCCGGAATTAGGTGGCCGACAATAATATTCTCTTTTAATCCGAAAAGTTCATCGCGTTTTCCAGACGTGGCCGCGTCAGTAAGCATGCGGGTGGTCTCCTGAAAACTGGCCGCGGAGATAAAACTCTCAGTGGTCAAAGAGGCCTTGGTTATACCCAATAATAAAGGAGTGGCCTGGGCCGGCTTAGCGCCTTTCTTGATCACCCGGGCATTCTCTTTCTGAAATCTCCATTTATCCACCTGCTGCAGAGCCAGGAATTCAGTATCGCCTGGATCTTCCACTCTGATTTTTTTCAGCATCTGGCGGATGATTAACTCGATATGCTTATCGTTAATATGCACGCCCTGAAGCCGGTATACTTCCTGGACTTCATTAACCAGGTATTCCTGCAGGACCTTGTCCCCGCAGACCCTTAAAATATCCTGCAATACGACCGGACCGTCGGTTAACTGCTGGCCGGCAGTAACCCTATCACCCTTATAAACATTAGGATGTTTACCGTGAGGAATTACATATTCCCTTTGCATGCCGGTAGGAGATTTAACTACGATCACTCTCTGTCCTTTTTTAGTCTCTCCGAACTCGACAAAACCATCTATTTCACTGATAACTGCCGGGTCCTTAGGCCTCCTGGCTTCAAATAATTCAGCGACTCTAGGCAGACCACCGGTAATATCCCTGGTCTTTACGGTTAAACGAGGTATCTTAGCCAAAAGATCGCCGGCCTCAATAGCCTGGCCATCTTTAACCAGAATGTGCGCGCCGATAGGAATAGGATAAATACCCATAACTTCTTTTTTATTATCCAATATAACGATCTGAGGATGGTAATCCGCTTTGTGCTCAACTACCACCTGCTCAATTGACTTAGTAACCGGATTAACTTCCTGGACAACCGAGACCTTTTCCTTTAAATCTTCATATTTTACGATCCCGCTAACCTCGGTAAGTATGGGCGCGGTATATGGATCCCAATGAACGAATGAAATCCCCTTATTGATCTCATCACCATCATTAAAAGCGATAAAAGAGCCCTGGGGCACGAGATAACGCTCTAACTCCCGGCCGTCTTTATCATTAATGCTTATTGAACCATTACGATTTAAAAGTACAAATTCTTTTTTCTTGGGAGCGATCCTTAAATTGTGGTACTTGATAAAACCTTTATTCTTGGCATTAATCCGTGACTGTTCAACGCTGCGGGAAGCCGTTCCACCGATATGGAAAGTCCTAAGGGTGAGCTGGGTACCGGGTTCGCCGATGCTTTGGGCGGCAATTACACCCACTGCCTCGCCTGCTTCTACTAATCTGCCGGTAGCGAGATTGCGGCCGTAACACTTAATGCATACGCCCCGTTCAGATTCGCAGGTAAGGACACTGCGGATCCGGATCTTCTCGATCCCTAATTTATCGATCATATCGGCTTTTTCATCGGTAATCTGCTCGCCTTGTTCAACAATGACTTCATCGGTAATAATATCAACTATATTATCCAAGGCCACCCTGCCAACAATCCGATCCTTCAAACTTACTACTAATTCATTTCCCTCAGTAATAGCCTGGACAGTTATACCGTTTAAGGTGCCACAGTCATCTTCAGTAATAATTATCTCCTGACAAACATCAACCAACCTGCGGGTCAGGTATCCGGCGTCAGCGGTCTTAAGGGCGGTATCAGCCAAACCCTTCCTGGCGCCGTGGGTAGAAATAAAATATTCCAAAACCGTCAATCCTTCTTTGAAATTCGCGGTAATCGGGTTTTCAATAATCTCGCCCGATGGCTTAGCCATTAACCCTCTCATCCCGGCTAACTGTCTGACCTGCATCCTCGAACCCCTGGCGCCGCTATCAGCCATCATAAATATAGGATTAAAAGGCTCCATCTCTTTGAACAACATATCTGAAACTTTATCCGTAACATGAGTCCAGATATCAATAACCTTATTAAAACGTTCCCGGTCGGTAATAATACCTTTACGGTACTGATCCTCGACTTTTGCCACCTCGGCCCTGGCTTCCTTTAATACTTCCTGTTTAGCTTTTGGAATTACCAAATCATCAATACCTATTGAAATGCCGCCGAGCGTGGCGGCCTCAAAACCCAAACCCTTGATATCATCTAATAGCTGGATCGCCCGCTCGTGTCCGAACCGTTTATAGCATTCAGCAACTACCTCTCCTACATTACTCTTATTTAATTCCCGATTTACAAAACCAAAACCATCGGGAAGGATCTGATTGAATATAACTCTGCCTACAGTGGTATTTATGATCTGTCTGCCGGAAATCACTTTCTTTTCGGATAGGTCATATACCGAATATACTCTTAATTTTATCTTAGCATTAAGTTCTACTTCTTTATCATTATTTGCCACGATAACTTCGTCATTATTCGCGAATAATTTATTTTCACCTTTTGCCCCGGGCCTTTCCTTGGATAGATAAGAAAGCCCTAAAACTATATCCTGGCTGGGCGTGACCACCGGCCGGCCATGGGCAGGAGAAAAAACATTATTAACCGATAGCATTAAAACTTTACATTCAGTCTGGGACTCGATAGACAAGGGGACATGCACTGCCATCTGGTCGCCGTCAAAATCAGCATTAAACCCGGCGCAGACTAAAGGATGGATCTTAATCGCCTTTCCTTCGATCAAAACAGGCTGAAACGCCTGGATGCTTAAACGATGCAATGTAGGAGCGCGGTTTAAAAGCACAGGGTGGTCTTTGATCACCTCATCCAGCATATCCCAGACCTCTATTTTTCCATGGCCAACCATCCTGCGCGCGCCTTTAATAGTATGGACAAACCCCTTTTCTTTTAATTTCTTAATTATAAACGGCTCAAATAATTCCAGGGCCATCTGCTTAGGAAGCCCGCATTCATGCAGTTTTAACTCAGGGCCCACTACAATTACCGAACGGCCGGAATAATCTACGCGCTTACCTAAAAGATTCTGGCGGAACCGGCCCTGTTTACCTTTAAGCATATCAGAGAGCGATTTTAAAGGACGGTTATTACTGCCCACGACTGCCCGGCCATGCCTTCCATTATCTAAAAGCGCGTCAACTGCCTCCTGAAGCATGCGCTTCTCATTACGCACGATTATATCGGGCGCGCTTAATTCAATTAGTTTCTTTAAACGGTTATTCCGGTTGATTACCCTGCGGTATAGATCATTAAGATCAGATGTAGCGAATCTGCCCCCCTCTAAAGGAACTAACGGTCTTAAATCAGGAGGAATTACCGGCAGAACATCCATGATCATCCATTCCGGCTTGTTTGCGGATTTACGGAAATCTTCGACTATCTTTAGATTTTTTAATGATTTACGATTGCTCAGGACCTCCTTGGATTTTTCCAGATCCCGGCGAAGTTTGCGGCAGGCGGCATCAAGATCAACTTCTTTTAACAGGTCCTGAACTGCTTCCGCTCCCATTTTTGCCTTGAATTTAGAGCCGTATTTATCAAATGCCTCCTGGTACTTATCTTCAGTAAGTAATTCTTTTTTCTTTAAAGGGGTGGTCCCGGGGTCAATAACCACATACTCTTCATAATATATAACTTTTTCCAGTTCTCTTAAGTTTATATCCAATAGCGCTGAAAGCCTGCTGGGGACTACCTTAAAAAACCAGATATGCATTACAGGCGCGGCTAACTCGATATGGCCCATCCGCTCTCTTCTTATTGAGGAATGATCCACTATAACACCGCAGCGGTCGCAGGTAATACCTTTAAATTTTATTCCTTTATATTTACCGCAGTTACATTCCCAGTCCCTGACCGGCCCAAAAATCTTTTCGCAGAAGAGGCCGTCCTTTTCCGGTTTTAAAGTCCGGTAATTTACAGTTTCAGCCTTTCTGACTTCTCCCTTAGACCATGAATGGATGACTGCCGGCGAAGCTAATTTAATCGTTATACTATCAAATGCTAGATTTTCTGGCATTATTTGGCTGCTTTCTCTAAACGGACATCTAATCCTAAACCCTGTAATTCCTTTACCAGAACATTAAAGGATTCAGGAGTGCCGTGAGTTAAATGTTGTTCTCCTTTAACTATTGCTTCGTAGATCTTAGTTCTTCCGTTTACGTCATCGCTTTTCACCGTCAACATCTCTTGCAAAGTAAAAGCAGCGCCGTAAGCTTCCAGGGCCCAAACTTCCATTTCACCTAACCTCTGGCCGCCAAACTGGGCTTTGCCGCCCAAAGGCTGCTGAGTTACCAATGAATATGGGCCGATAGAGCGGGCATGTATCTTTTCGTCCACCAAATGGATCAATTTCATCATATAAATATAACCAACGGTGATCGTCTGATTAAATGATTCGCCGGTGTATCCGTCAAAAAGCATGGTCTTGCCATCTTCAGGCAGGCCTGCTTTTTTTAACATCTCTTTGACCTCGATTTCTTTAGCCCCATCAAATACCGGAGTCATAATACTGATCCCTAAAGCTTTGGCTGCCCAGCCTAAATGGGTCTCTAATATCTGCCCCACGTTCATACGTGAAGGCACGCCTAATGGATTTAAGATCATTTCCACCGGAGTTCCGTCCGGCAGATAAGGCATACTGTATTCAGGCAATATCTTGGCTACCACGCCTTTGTTGCCGTGGCGGCCCGATAGTTTATCGCCTACGGCAAGCTTTCTTTTGGTAGCAACATAAGCCACAACCCGCTTTAATACGCCCGGAGGCAATTCATCTCCGCGCCTTACTTTATCTATTTCCTGCTGCTGTTCATTCAACAGCTCACGGATCTGCTCATCATATGAATTAGCCACTATTTTGGCTTCTTCATTATCACTCTCTTCAAAATCTATTTTCTCGATCTTAGACTTATCAATGCCTAAAAGATGGGCCAGGCGGCTGGCCTTCTCAACTTGCAGGAATTCAACTTCCTGCTTATAGTAAGCTTTCAACTCTCTGACCTTGGCCAGTTCTTTGCTTTTTTCTTCTTTAGACTTCCTGCCCCGGTCCTTGCGCTGGAATATATGCACGTCTACCACTACGCCTTCAACTCCCGGCGGAACGATTAAGGAAGTATCCCGGACATCCGAAGCCTTTTCGCCGAATATAGCCCTTAAGAGCCTTTCTTCAGGGGAAAGCTCGGATTCAGTTTTTGGAGTAACCTTACCTACCAATATATCTCCAGGGCCTACTTCAGCCCCGATCCGGACAATACCATCCTGATCCAGGTTGTTTAATGAATCTTCGCTGACATTGGGAATATCGCGGGTAATTTCTTCATTACCTAACCGGGTCTCAATAGCCTCAATCTCAAATTCTTTTACATGAATAGAGGTAAATACATCCTCCTTTACCAGTTTCTCGCTGATAACAATAGCATCCTCAAAATTAAACCCTCTCCAGGGCATAAAAGCCACCATAACATTTTTGCCTAAGGCCAATTCAGCGTTTTTGGTACACATACCATCGGCAATAACCTGGCCTTTTTCCACATGCTCACCAAGCTTAACTATCGGCCTTTGATTTAAACAGGTATCGGCATTAGTACGCAGGAATTTCTTTAAAGCATACGTTTTCTTGCCTGCGGTTATAGAGGCTCCGTCAACCCTGGTGACCTTACCTGATTCCTCAGCAATAACAACAGTGCCTGAATCATAAGCAACTTTTTCTTCCATACCCGTACCTACGATCGGAGATTCATTAATCATCAAGGGAACGCCCTGCCTCTGCATGTTTGAACCCATAAGCGCCCGGTTAGCGTCATCATGCTCTAAAAACGGAATCAATGAAGCGGCAACCGAGACCAGCTGTTTTGGAGAAACATCCATATATTCAACCTGTTTAGGGCTTACTTTAGGAAAATCGCCTTTAAAACGACAAGAAACCTCTTTTTCTACGAAATAACCATCGCCATCCAAGGGCACGTTAGCCTGAGCAATTATCTTCCCTTCTTCAATATCGGCAGTCAGATATTCAATCTTTTTAGTAACCCTGCCATCTTCGGCTTTCCTATAAGGAGTCTCCAATAAGCCTAAAGGATTAACCCGGGCATAGGTACTTAAAGAAGCAATCAAGCCGATATTCGGGCCCTCAGGAGTTTCTATAGGGCAGACTCTTCCGTAATGCGAAGGATGGATATCCCTGACTTCAAATCCAGCCCGTTCGCGGGATAACCCGCCAGGTCCTAAAGCGCTTAACCTGCGTTTATGGGTAATTTCAGCTAAGGGGTTAACCTGATCCATAAACTGAGACAACTGGCTGCGGCCGAAAAAATCATGCAGCTGGGTGGAAAATAATTTCGAATTTATCAGGGTATGCACATTTAATGCGCTTAGATCGCTTAATACACCGATCTTCTCCCTGATCGAACGCTCGATCCGGCTCATCCCGATCCTGACCTGATTTTGGACCAGTTCGCCGACAGTCTTGATCCTGCGATTGCCTAAATGATCGATATCATCGATTTTTCCTTCACCTTCTTTAAGCTTGATCAAATATTCTATTACTTTAATTACTGTGGCTGAATCCAGGATCCTCTTATCTAAAGAAACTTCCATCTCTAATTTACGGTTAAGCACAAACCTTCCTGCTCTCTCTAGATCGTAACGATTAGGGTCAAAAAATAGACGATAGAATAAAGCCTCTGCCGCCTCCTTGGTTATCGGATCAGTCGGCCGCATTTTACGGTAGAAATCAAGATAGGCCTCTTCCTTGTTTTTAGTATAATCTTTTTTCAGGGTATTTCTAATTTCCGGAAAATCCTTTGAGAATGCGGAAATAATATCGTTGTCAGTTGAATAGCCTAAAATCCTTAAGATCTGGGTAGCTGGAAAATTCCTGCGCCTATCCACATAAGCCAGGATGGTCTCAGAAAGGTCATATTTGAATTCTAGCCAAGCCCCGCGGTAGGGTATAATCCTGCCCTGATACACGCTCTTTCCAGTTGGATGCTCCTCTTCCTCAAAAGAAACTCCAGGTGAACGCTGTAACTGGCTAACTACTACACGCTCATCTCCGTTAATAATAAAACTTCCGGTATCGGTCATCAAAGGCAGCTCCCCAAAATAAGCATCTTGCTCTTTGATCTCCTGAGGAGTAGTTAAGCGGAATCTAACTTTAAGCGGAGCAGCATAAGTCAACGACCTTTTTTTACATTCACCAACATTGTATTTAGGCTTGCCAAGGGTATAATTTACGAATTCCAGGCGCACAGTCCGGTCAGTATTCTCGATCGGGAAGGTGTCTTCAAAAACCTCCTGCAACCCTTGAGTTTTTATATCCCCTTGAGCGGCATTAATCTGAAGGAACTCACGGTAAGACTCGGTCTGTATATCCAGAAAATTAGGCAGATCGTATATCTCTTTGAATTTAGCGAAATTTTTGCGCTTATTAAGCATATTCTATGCTATATATAGGTAAAGGATCTGTTATTTTAATTCTACTGTTGCGCCGGCCGCTTCCAGTTTCTTCTTCATATCTTCAGCTTCTTCTTTTGTAACGCCCTCTTTAACCGGCTTAGGAGCAGCGTCAACCAGGTCCTTAGCTTCCTTTAATCCTAAACTGGTCATCGCTCTTACCTCTTTAATTACAGAGATCTTGCTTCCGCCAGCGCTTGCTAATACTACGGTAAAAGCAGTCTTCTCCTCCGCAACAGGAGAGGCCCCGCCAGCTTGTCCGCCTGCCATTGGAGCTGCCATCATCGGCATATTTGCCTGAACCCCGAATTTATCTTCCAAAGCCTTGACCAGATCCGCCAGTTCCAGGACTGTCATTTCTTCGATCGATTTGATCATTTCCTCTAACTTTGCCATTTTACTTCCTCCTCAATTTTCTCCCGCGTTACCGCAGGAAAATTGATCCTTTAGCCCCGCGAGAGCGGGTCTAAGGATATTCAGTTATTGTTTTTTCTTCTTTATTTGATCTAAACAACTGACCAATTTCCTTAAATTTCCATTCAATACCATCACCAATTTGACAATCGGTGAATTTAAGGTCATCACTACCTGAGCCCTTAGGGCGTCCTTACCAGGAAGCTTAGCCATCGCTAAAATATCTTTTTTCTCTATGATTTTGTCTTTTAAATACCCACCTTCTAATATTAGTTTTTCATGGTCCTTGGCAAAATTACACAAAAGTTTGGATACGCTTACCGGTTCATCCTTAATAAATACCAGGCCGCAAGGCCCCTCGATAAGTTTGATCAGGCTATCCAGCGATTTATCCTTTAAGGTCTTTTGAGCCACTTTATTCCTTACCACAAAACAGGAGGCGCTTTCAGCTTTCAATGCCTGCCTCAAAGATGACAGGTCTGGTGAGGAAAGGCCTGAATATTTGATCACAAAAAAACTCTCAGAACCTTCTATGGCATTTTTGATGCGATTTGACGAAACCTCCTTAAATACTAATCCGATTTTTTTCATATTTATATTTCCAGCTTAAACCCGGGATTCATAGTTGATGAAATTGATAAACCTTCGACGAACTTACCTTTTATAGTCGTTGGTTTCGCTTCATTAACGGCCTTGATTACGCAGGAGGCGTTTTCCGTTATCTTCTCTTCGGAGAATGAAACCTTGCCTACGGATAAATGAATGCCGCCCTGTTTATCCACCCTGAACTCGACTTTTCCTTTTTTTACGTCATTAATTGCTTTAACAATATCATTAGTTACGGTTCCGGTTTTTGGCGAAGGCATCAGCCCCCTGGGCCCCAAAACCTTGCCTAATTTACTCAGGTCTTTCATCATGTCCGGAGTTGCGATAACACAGTCAAAATCTAAAAAACCGCCGGCTACTTTATCAATAAGTTCGTTAGAACCGACTAAGTCGGCTTTGGCTTCTTTAGCCAGCTGCTCAAATTCTCCTTTGCAAAAAACCGCCACCCTGACCTGTTTTCCGGTCCCATGAGGCAGAAGGACTGTGCCTCTTACCATTTGTTCGGATTTTTTAGGATCAATATTAAGCATGAAATGAATATCGATTGAAGCGTCAAATTTCGGCGACGCTGACTTTTTAATGCAGGCCACCGCTTCTTTAAGCGAATATACCTTATTTTTATCTGCCTGTTTTTCAGATTCCTTATACCTTTTGCTGCGCGCTTTCATATTTACTATCCCTCAACCGCTAAACCCATGCTACGGGCAGTGCCTTTTACTGTTTTAATGGCCTCGTCTAGATCAGAGGTATTTAGGTCCTTCATTTTAAGTTTAGCTATCTCTTCGACCTGCTTTAAAGTTACCTTACCGATAACTTCTCTGCCGGCGGTCCCCGATGCCTTAGCCAGATTCGCCGATCGTTTTAAAAGTACCGATGAAGGAGGGCTCTTTATTATAAAGGTGAAGGTCCTGTCCTCATAAACACTGATAACAACAGGTAGGATCAAACCGTCCCTTCCTTTGGTCTGATCGTTAAACTGTTTACAAAACTGCATTATGTTAACCCCGTGTTGTCCTAATGCCGGGCCTACTGGAGGCGCTGGATTAGCCTGGGCCGCCGGAACATGCAATTTAATCTGCGCGGTAATCTTTTTTGCCATTATATCTTCTCCACCTGCCAATACTCCAATTCAACCGGAGTTGACCTGCCGAATATGGAAATACTAACCTTTAGTTTGCCTTTTTCCGGATGGATCTCTTCAATACTGCCGTTAAAATTCATAAATGGACCTTCTTTGACCCTCACTTGTTCGCCTTTTTCAAAAATTATCCGGGGGGACGGCTTAGCTTTAGTCTCTTCTGTTCTTTTTAAGATGTTCTCGACTTCTCTGGGGGGCAGGGGCGTAGGTTTTCTGCCTGAACCGATAAATCCGGTAACTCCGGGTATGCTCTTAATGAATGAATAAGTTTTATCGTCCATCTCCATTTCTACCATGACATAGCCCGGAAAAAACCTTCTCTCGGAGACCCGGCGTTTGCCCGAACGGACCTCGGAAATCTGTTCAGTAGGTATGACTATTTTAAAAATCAATTCCTGCAGGCTATTGGATATTATTTTCTTTTCCAATACAGCCTTTACTTTATCCTCTAATCCTGTTTGGGTGTGGACGACGTACCAATTTTTCATTTTAATATTAAGCTTAAACCCTTTGAAAGCAGAAGATCGATTATACCGATAAAAATTCCTAATATCAAAGTAATGGCGATCACTACCACGGTCGCCCCGGTTAATTCCTGCCTAGTGGACCAGGCAACTTTGGATAGCTCGACCTTAGCCTCTTTTAAAAAATTTATGGGTTTACTAATTATCGCTATCATTTTTTTCTTTAAGCCCGGCTCTTTTTTTCAGGAGCGGCAGGAGTCGAACCTGCAGTTACGGTTTTGGAGACCGTTGGTTTGCCATTAACCGACGCTCCTATTACCCGAACTAACTAGAGCTATTTTATTTCTTTATGCACAGTATGCTTGCGGCAACACTTGCAGAATTTCTTAATTTCAAGTTTTTCCTGGTGCTTCTTCTTATTTTTGGTCGTAGTGTAATTTCTGTTTTTACAGACCGTACACTCTAATGTAATAATTTCACGCATATTATTAGTTACTGATTACAAAGATTTTAAATAAGATTTCAGCGATTGTTTTATTCTCCGTAATCTGCCTTTTAATCACTGGAATCATGACTTATTTTTCAAATTATCTTGGATTAGCTAAGCTGGAGACGGGAATCGAACCCGCGACCCCGTCCTTACCAAGGACGTGCTCTACCAACTGAGCTACTCCAGCATTATGCTGAATGTAGCCTTAAATAAAAAAAAACCACCTCAAGAATTTTAAATTATTCTCTTTTTTTTACGCCTAGGAATAGCCTGTAAGTAATTATCGTCTGACTGCCAGGAAAGGCTCCCTATGTTTCACGTAGACGAGCAAATATACACTATGAATTTGAGTTTGTCAACCTTTTTTTTAAAAATTTAGGGACGGTTCTATTCGAATCGCTATTTAGCATAGAACCGTCCCGGCGTTTTCTTAAGGCAATGTCATTTTAGAGATGGTCATCGAGCATTTAGCCACAGATGATTCGCTGGATTTGGGCATCAATTGATATTTATCGATCGAAAGCAATTTATCGGAATTCTCTATTCCATAAAAAAATCCAACCAGCTGCTCAACCTGAGCCTCGCAGCTTAAGGTTACAAAATATTTCTTAAACGGGCCCATATCCTTTACCCCGGAGGGTTTGAGATCGAACAGATAAACCGAGCTTTTGTTCGCCAACCCTTCGATCTCCCTTAATATGCTGGTCATCTCTTCATCTTCGCTTTTTAACCCATCGAGATAAGGGTTATACTTAGCGGCCTCAGCCAATATTTTGTCTTTTTGAGATAGGATCTTTAAGCTTCTTTTAATAGCGGTATGTTTATCAAGAATCTCTGCTGATAATCCCTGGATCCTGGATGTTACCGGACTTATAACCAGCCGGTCCAAGAGGGTCAGCGAGATAACGGCTAGAGCGCAGTACAAGATAAGCTTTTCTCTTTTGTTCAAACGGGCCAGGAATGAATTGATGGCCTCTAGTTTTATCATTATCCTTCCTTTTCCAGCAGGCAGTTTATCTCAAAATCGGTAACATCCTTCTTATCCTGCTTGCGCCGGGTGGTATACTTGGTCTTTACGTCTTTAAAATATTTAGACCTCTCCATTTCGTCAACGAAACTAAAAACCGTGGACATCGATTCCGCACTCCCCCGGACTACGAATTTTCCTTGTTCGTCGAAACGCAGATCGCTTAATTCTATCTGCAGTGGTAAAAGTCCGTAAATCTCAGTCAAGATCTCCAGAGGATACCCCCTTTTCCCCAGATAATTCTTAATCAGGTTTATCCGGTCAAAATCTTTCTCCAGTTTAGAGGCTTCCTGATTGATACCTTTATAGCGGGAGTCGATTTTATTTAAATAAAAACTTTTAAAATAAATTTTGCTCATTAAAATAAAAAATACCAGAATAAAAAAAGTCAGGACTAGAATCCCGCTTTTAATCAAGTCCCTTCCCCTGGCCTCAAGCTCTTTTTTTATCTTTGCCTCTTCGGGAATAAGATCAACCAACATATCATCACAAGCCAATAGAGGGCTCACCAGATTAAAATATGAAGCCGCTGATACATCTATGCTTTTTAAAAGATCTTTAGAAATAGAAATATTCCTTAAATACGGGACCACCCGGCTATCCTTATTCAACGCCAGGGATAAAGCGGTTTCAAGGCCTTTTAGCCCATCAATAGCCCCGGTAATCAAAATACTCCCGGGATTTTTTTCTATGTCCTCGCCTTGATATGATTCCATGGATTTTTTTACTTCTTCGCAATATTTATCCTTTTGTATATCGAACTCACCCGATAGCGCCTTAGCCCCTATAGGTATAGAGCGGATAAAGGCCAATTTATTCTTAAAGACAATCGCAAAATCGCTAGAATTCTCATCTATGTGCAGAAGGCAAACAGGGATATCCTTATTTTCGACTTTAAGGATATGCATAGCGGCCCAGGCCATACCCTCGGACGCCAAAAGTACTTTTTCAATCCCTAAACCGGCCCCCCCTAAGATTTCAACGTATTTTTTTATAAGGCTCGAGACTACTATCACCAGCAATATTTTGGTATAGTTATTTTTATAATTACCTATATCTATATAGTCGACGATGATCTCTTCGCGGGAATAAGGCGTATGCCTGGCAGCCTGGAGATTTATGATCCCCTTGATCTCTTGGGGATCAACCGAGGGCACTTCTATGTTCTTAGTTATTACCGAGCTGGATGATATGACACTGATAAACTCCGGGTTCTTGATATTATGCTGGTTAAGAAAGGCAAGAATAACACCCGAGATATCGGTATCCGAGCATCCGAGCGTATCTTTACTGACAACACCGGCTAATTCCCGTTTGCCGCCTAAACAACGCAGATAAGCAAGTTTAAGCTTATTAGCGCCGAACTCTATTCCTACCAGGTCCCTTCGCCTGATTCCCGATATAAACATTACGTCTCCCGCCAATATAAAATATCACCCAACCTGTTGACAACGCAAATTACTTCCAGTTGATTCTTTTTATCTGTGAGCCTGGCGACACTGCGGATCATAAAAAAAAACGAATTACACGACAGGTAATTTGAGGCCACGCTCTCTACTTCAGCCATTTCTATTTGGTTTAAATTATACCTTGTTTGAAGGCGCGTGGCAATATCCGAATTTTGAGAAAAAAAATTATCATCGGTTGTGCCTTCTGCCGCGTCCTTACCTTTTCTAAATTCGATTATATCAGCGCAGATCTTCGGGCTTAATCCCAAAGCCAGTAAAACCTCCAAAGACGCGGTATTAATGTTTACCCGCCCATCGCCGTATATAGTAATATAGTCTTTGATCTTGTTAGAAATATCCTCACTCATTCCTTTAATAAGAAGGACCTCTTCTAAAATCTCAAATTCGGAATTCTTGCAGCTATAAGGGTATTTAAGCGAATGATAATAGGCGGACTCTGCTCCTCTTGCGGAGTCGGATAACTGGTTGTCGCTATCCCTCCAATCAATAATCGAATAAGCTAAGCCTGAGGCCTCCCCTTCCGAAAAATTTAGAACTAATTGAAATAAACGCCGCAGCACTCCGGCATCAGCCGTGTTTATATTCACCTTGCGCTCCTCGTCTACCAGTCCGTATCTGGTCTGAGTTGCGCCTCCGGAAGAATAATTATAGCCGACGCTAAAACTTCCTCCATTAAAATCAATGTCCTGGAATAGCCCGGGGTTATCTGCCCAATCACCATTGAGCGCCATATACTCAATTTCCGGATCAACGCCTAACAAACAGACAATCGCTTTTTTTACCCCCGCGTCGGCGATATAATAAAGCTTATTCCTCTCTTCCAGGCGCTTGACCAGAGTTATCTTTTGCCGGACATTATACCCTAAATACACGCAAAATATGGACAGCAAACAAACCGTCCAAAGGCTAATAATTAGTATGCTCGCCTTAAGAGCGGGGTTATTTTTTTTCAGCATTCTTAGAAACCTACCGGTATAAAAACACTTCTTGTAAATTCAGCCTTTTTATCTTTATTTAAATTCTCGAATTCGATTCTTACCGCTAAAGGCGTCTGCAAACTATTCCATTCTTTAAGCCAAAGATATTCTTTTTTATCGGTATCATAATGATAATATTGGAATCTAAACGATGTAACATTTCCTAATACTCTCTGGTTAAAAGATTCTTTATCTGTGGCAACCTGAGAAAAATCCTGCTGCTGGCGGAAAATTAAACGCGCCCCGTCATCATAACTGTAAATAATCCTACCGACCGTATTCACAACCAGGTTTTTGCTATTAACTATACGGGGAAAGCTGATTTTATTTTCAGTCCCGATAAAACTTATTCCGGTAAAACTAAGGGTGTTCCTCAAGTCCGAGACAAACTTATCAAGAAAAATATTGATATCCTCGCGATCTGATTGTTTATTAACCTTCTGCCAGATTTTTATCCCGTTATTAAAAGTAGAAAAAATAGCCAGGGAGATGACTGAAAGCATTGAAACAACCATCAATAACTCTATAAGGGTGAACCCCGCACCTTCTTTTCTATTCATAATACTAAAACCATTTGTTTTAAAATCATTTAATTTTTTAGAAGGTGCGGGACGGTTATTTAATTTGGCGGATAACATAACTGTCCCGGGTTGTGCTGCGCAATCTTTTTCCATTCTTCCAAACAGCATTTAAACCAACCTCGTAAAGGCCGTATTTGTCATCTACAAGGCTACTGGCTATATTAAAATTCAAGAGAATACCGCTGCTGTCGTTTATTACTGATCCTCCTGCCTGGTCCATATTATAAACCACGCCTGTACGGATCAGCGAATCCTGAGTGAGCCAGAGTATTTCCTCCGCTTTGGGAGCGATATTCAGGTAATCCGAATAATATCTAAAGGTATCCAACGAGATAAAAAAAGCTTCGTAAATAAATACCAATCCCAAGGATAAAACCGCGGCAGCAACTAACACCTCAATTAGTGTAAACCCTTTATTCCCAGTTTTTAACATCATCGGGGCTTTCTGCGCCATCCTTGCCTAAAGAATACAAATCATAATCCGCCGGCCGGTGTTCACCCGGGCACTTATAATTATATTCCCTGCCCCAAGGGTCAATCGGCTTTCTCTCTAAATATGGCCCGCTCCAATTCCTCGCGCTAGCCGGCCTGGTTAAAAGGGCGTTTAAACCTTCTTCCGTGGTAGGAAAATTGCCGTTATCCAGTTCGTAAAGCTTTAAAGCGGTAGCGATATTAGCCTGGATATCAGCTGAAGCGGCGGTAGTCCTGGCCTGCTCGCTTCTGCCGGTCAGCCGCGGCATTACCATAGCTACCAATGCCCCAATAATTACAACGACCAGCATCAATTCGATAAGTGTAAAGCCTTTAATCCTTTTCATAAAATACCTCCCTTGCTTAGTTAAAACTTCCGCAGATATTCAATCCATTTATTTTCAAGTTCTGACATAGAATTTATCAACGGAGAATAAGCTGATTTTAAAGCGTCCGCAAAAGTTTTTCCTTCCCGCAATCCGCGGCAGAGGGAAACAAAACTATCCGTTCCGTATATTTCAATAAGAAAACTTACTATAGACACCGATTCCATATAATATACTTTAACCAGATTATCCCCGCTTAAGAATACCGGAAATCCCTTAGACTCGCCGGCGTATATTACCCTTAAATAAAGCCGGTCTTCTTTTTTAATGTTTCGTATATCCAGGACATTGAGCTCTTCTAGGGATATAAGGAGATTCTTGCTCAGATATTTCCCGAGATAATCCCTAAACATCTCCCTGTCTTTCTCTTCTTCCCACTGAGCGATGCCCTCTTCCAGCCAGAGCGGGATCTCACCCTTAAATCCCACAAAATCCCGAAAGATCAAATGAGTCATCTCATGCGGCAATATCGATTCTACAAAACTTCCCGAACCCAAAAAGCTGACTATCTCCTTTTTATTATAATCAGCCATCCCTTTAGACCAGTCAGGCTGGCCGGTTGATCTCATAAAAGAACCGTGATCGGGATATATATATATCTTTGCTCTATTATTCCAGGTCCAAAAGTTAGAATTCCTGGCATAGCCCAGGTCCGAAGCGATCCGCTGATAATAATTCTCAGCTTTATTCAAAACCTGAGAAGAAAAATTTTCATCGTTCATATAATAAAGTATAAAATGCTCGCTACTTAATTCTTTCCAGTCTGAAGCCGCTGAGCTGTTTATTGAACAAAGAATTGAAAGTATGAGCAAAAGGAGGGTTATTTTCTTCGGAACTACGATAATAGGCACTACTTAAGCCTCTTTACCGTTATCAGTAATAAATACCCTCTTTATATTTTCCATACTAACGCACCATCATATTGATCTCAAATATCGGTAAAAGCATAGCTACTACAATAAATCCCACGACCAGGCCCATTACCAAAACCATTATCGGCTCCAAAAGGCTGCTCATGGTCTTAATAGCCTCATCAGTATCGCGCTCATAAGTACCCGCGACTTCAGCCAGGGCCTCATAAAGCCTGCCGGATTGCTCGCCAACTATAATGAGATTACTCATAAATACCGGTATTACCCTGGAATCCTTAAGGCTTGATCCGAAAGAACCGCCCTGTTCCAGGTCTTTATAGCTTTTCTTGAATTTTAATTTTATAACCTCATTGCCTAAAACCGGTATACTTATGTGGATCGCCCGCAGGATCGGCACTCCGCTTTTTATCAATAACTCCAGGGTCCGGCAAAACCGGCCTAATTCAGATTTAAGCATTAATTTACCGAAGATCGGCAGGCGCAGTTTAAGGATACTAATCGATAACCTGCCCGCATCAGTCTGAGCCTGACGCCGGATAAGAGTAACCAAAAGCACTAAAAATATTACTATCCATAACCACCACTGTCTTAATCCATCGCTTAAAGCTATCAGGATCCTGGTTGGCAGGGGTAATACCTGGCCCATGTTCGAATAAAGCCTGGTTAGGCGGGGAATAACAAAAGTTAACATAAAAATAATCGTCCCTAAACCAACGATTACCATCAGGATCGGATAGGCCATGGCCATGCGCAGGCGTGAGAGCACCTCCTCCTGTTTCTTGCGGTATTCCGCAATCTTTAAAAGCACTTCCGGCAGCTGCCCGCTATTTTCACCGGTGCGCACCATAGCCAGGTAAAGCGGGGAAAAAACTGAAGGATATTGGCTAAGGGCTGTAGAAAAATCAGACCCTTCTTTTACTATATTGTGGATGTTCTTAAGAACATTCTTGAAATTCGGGTTCTCCGACTGTTCGGATATTATGTTTATGGCATTCAAAAAAGGCACTCCGGATTTAAGCAGGCTGGCCAATTGAGAACTAAAAATCGTTATGTCTTGAGAACTAACCCTGGCGAAGCTAAAATTTAGATTAAAAACCCTGGATTGCCTTTGATTTTGGGCTTCTTCCTGGATGCTTACCGGCACATAGCCCATTTGGGTAATTTTTTCGATCGCATCATTTTCTGACTGGGCGGATA
The DNA here is from genome assembly GCA_018825985.1 of Candidatus Omnitrophota bacterium. Classification (GTDB taxonomy): domain Bacteria; phylum Omnitrophota; class Gorgyraeia; order Gygaellales; family Profunditerraquicolaceae; genus JAHKAP01. The sequence goes on along the minus strand of JAHKAP010000002.1, from coordinate 19,853 downwards.
TCTTTCCTTCTACTGAATTTTCCGGTCCGTTCTTAGCCTTATATTTATAGATCATATTATTCCTCAAGTCCTTTAATTACATATTTATCTAAACGGGCCCGCTGGGCAGAAGTAATATCCAGAAAAACTCCCGCCACATCATAACTCTTGCCTTCGGCAAGCTCTTCAACCCGCACCACCCTGGCCAAACAATTGACCACTTCTTCATTATTCGGCAATTCTAATTTTAATTCCAGGAAAGTGCCGATATTAATGATCTCCGAAGAAACAAATAATATGCCCCCGGCGGAAATATTCCTGGTTACGCTCAATTGCTCAAGGGTAAATCCCCGATCAGTCAATTCCTGAACATTCTTAAAAGGTTTATAACGCAGGTTTATCTTGCTTCCTAAACGATTATAAATCCTTCTTTCCGAATCCAAAAGCGGACGGCTCTGTTCATCTTCGCGAATGGCAATACCCGGACTAATAATTTCTTCCCGGGGCTTTTCTCTGATCTCCTCTATAGAAGTTACCCGCATTACTTCTTCGGGAGTGGTCAGGCCCTTGATAACTTTCTGCCACCCATCCTGGCGCAAGGTGCGCATACCCTTAGAAACAGCCAGATTTTTTATCCGGTTAGAAGCTGACTTCTTCACAATCAGCTCTTTTGTCTGTTCATCTACCAAAAGGATTTCATAGATTGCGGTCCGGCCGAAGAATCCGCTGAAGTTACAGTTGGCGCATCCTTTACCTCGGTATAATTTAACCTCCTGGGGCGATTTTAATCCCAGTTCTCCGGCGATCAACTGCCGGACTTCGTTCGCGATTACTTTATCCTCATATTTGCAATCCGGACAGATCAACCGGATCAAGCGCTGGGCCACAAAAGCCTCAATGCTGGAAGCGACTAAATATGGCTCCAAACCGATATCAACTAAACGGGTTATGCCGCTGGCTGCGTCATTAGTATGCAGTGTAGAAAATATCAAATGCCCGGTGAGAGCTACCCGGATAGCGATCTCCGCAGTCTCTAAGTCCCGAACCTCTCCTACCATTATTACATCCGGATCATGACGGAGCATGCTCCTAAGGCCCCTGGCAAAATCCAGGCCAATCTCCGGCATTACCTGGATCTGGGTTATCCCGGACATTTCATATTCAATAGGATCCTCGATAGTGATTATTTTACGGTCCCGGGTATTGATCCTGGTCAAAGAGGCGTAAAGTGTAGTGGTCTTTCCGCTTCCGGTAGGCCCGGTCACAAATATTATTCCGTGCGGTTTTTTGATCAGATCTTCAAATACAGTCAGATCACCTTTGGACAATCCTAGTCTTTCCAGGCTGAAAAGCATTTGTGTCGGAAGAATACGAATAACCACGCTCTCTCCAAAAGGAGTAGGTATAGTAGAAATCCTTAAGTCCAATATCTGCTCCTGGACCTTTACTACTGCCCTTCCGTCCTGGGGGAGACGGTGCTCAACAATATTTAGATTTGACATGATCTTGATCCTGGAAATGATCGCCCCCAGAAAATTCCTAACCTCAGCCGGGATGTTCGCGTCATAAAGCAATCCGTCGATACGATAACGGATGGCCACGCTCTCCCTGAACGGCTCAATATGGATATCAGTCGCCCGCTTACGAAACGCCTCCAGGATTATCTGATTAACCAATTTTATAACCGAGGCGTCTTCGGCCAATTTCTCAATATCATCGATCTTCTGAGTCGGATCCTGATAAGAAGCGCTATCTTTAGGGACCTGGGATACGATTTTCTCAAGAGTATCCGCAGCCAGGCCGTAATATTTTCTCAAGCCTTCGACTATATCCTCGGTAACCGCCAGAACAAGTTCGATATCATACCCCAGCTGGTTGCGGATCTCATCCTGGATCTTGATATCCAATGGATACGATACCGCGCAGATCAAAATCCTGCCTTTTATCTCTATAGGCAGAAATCGATAATAGGTGGCGATCTTTACTGGTATTTTCTCCGTGATGTCTTCAGGCACAGCAACATTCTTAAGGTCCAGGAAAGCCAAACCGGTTTTTTCAGCTAAGACCTTCAGTATCTGCGCTTCGCTGTAATCGCCCCGCTTACTTAATATCGATACCAGGTTCTGGGAACTCCCATCGGATTCCTTAATCAGGAGGTCAAGGGTATCTTTTGCGGCTATCCCTTTATTGATCAGGGCGTCATAAAGCAGCGAATCAACTTTATTCATTTGGCTTTTTATCTTTCTTCAGCATCTGTTGTATGCTCTTATTAATATATAGCCTGAAACTGGCTAAGACATTCTTCATATCTTCCTCTTTAACCAGGACTAATTTTACTTCCCGGGGCATACAAGCTTCTTCGATCTTGCTGATTGCCAAGGCATCCAGCGGATTAATGATCGCTACGGTCACGCTTGACTCATCTTCAATTAAAGGAAAACATTTGTGGTCAAGTATAAGCGATGAGGAGAATTTCCGGGCCAGTTCCATATCTACATAATGGCTCTTTATATCTACCAGCGGGATGCCGAACTGACTGGCCAAAGACTCGATCAGATCATCATTGGTGATCAAATTTTTGCTTACCAGAATCGCCCCTAAAAATTTTGAATTTACCTGTTGTTCCATTAAAGCATCATGCAACTGGGCCTCAGTGATCAACCCTTTTTCGATCAATATCTCTCCGATACGTTTATGATCTCCTGACATATTTTTACACCTTTCCGATCATGTAAAAATCATTCTCAGGCTTGCGATCGAGATGGCCTGAGATTATTTTTTCGCAGCCTTCAATGGTCTGCTCTACACTAACATACTCACCCATCTTCCCGGTATAGGCCTCCGCGACAAAGAACGGCTGGGTCATAAAATACTGGACCTTCCTGGCCCTTTCATAAATGGTCCGGTCCCCGGCGGAAAGTTCATCAATGCCAATAACCATAACGATGCGGCGCAATTCCTCGTATCTCTGGAGCACGCGGATAACTTCCTGGGATATTTCATAATGCCGGCGGCCGACAACATCCGGGTCCAGGTTGGCGCTCGAAGATAGAAGGGGATCGATTGCCGGATAAAGCCCTAGCTGTATTCTCTGACGGGATAGGACCATGATCGAATCCATAAAGCTGAACAAGGTTACAACTGCCGGATCTGTAATGTCATCGGCAGGAATATAAACCGCTTCAATTGAAGTAATGGAACCCCCGGATTCTTTAGTTGTGCGGATCCTTTCATGGAACTCGCTGGCTTCAGCCACCAGGGTAGGCTGATAACCGGTTTCAGAAGGAAGCCTGCCTAAAAGGCTGGATATCTCGGCCCCAGCCTGTAAAAAACGAAAAATGTTATCCACAAAAAGCAAGACATCCTGATTCTTGCGCTGGATAGACTCAGCCAGCGTAACCCCGCTCATCGCCACTTCAAAACGCGCTCCCGGAGGCTCATTCATCTGACCGTATATCAATACGGTGCGGGATAGAATATTACGGTGAGAGAGTTCGTGATAAAGTTCATTACCTTCGCGGATACGCTCTCCCGCGCCCACGAAGACGCAGGAACCCCGGGTCTTACGCACAATATTATGGATGATCTCTAAGGTAAGGATACTTTTTCCTAAAGCCGCGCCTCCTAAGATCCCGTTTTTGCTCCCCTTGACCAGCGGGAAAAGTAAGTCGATTACTTTAACCCCGGTCTCCAGTATCTCAAATTTTACTTTTTCCTTCTGGGAATAGATCTTAAAATCTGACCTGGGCCTGCGGATCGGAAGCCATTCCGTGGTGTTTATCGGCCCTTTCTGGTCAAGAGGCTCGCCCCAGACATTTATAATCCTGCCATAAATGCTGTCTCCGGCAGGAACTTTGATCGCCTCGCCCGTAGGATGGGCCGGCGAGTTGCGCTGTAAATTAAAAGTGGAGTTGATCGCGATACACCTGGCGATATTTCCCGGAAGATGTTCGGCAACCTCTAAAACTATTCTTTGTCCGTCCACGGTAGCGGTATTAATATTCTCCTGTATGTCCGGTATTTCATCTGTGGACGAAAATTTAACATCCACAACCGGTCCCTGAACTGATATTACACGGCCTACTTTTTCATTATTATTCATAATTAATTATGGACTGCTAAGCGCGAGGCAAACAGCTCGCGGATATTCCGGTCAATAAGTTCATGGCGCGTGCGGAAATACTGCATTTTTAGTTCTTTGTTTAACTGCTCAATCTTAGTCTTGGAATTTTCCAAATGAATATACCGCGCGGACATCTCAGCCAGGCGGGCCAGGCCGAATGTTTCATAAAACTTACGGGATAATAAAAGATAGATCAGGTAACCTACGACATCATCGATCGGAGATTCATAAATTATATCCGGATAAAAGCTCCCCTCATTTTTCACCCGGATATTATCCGCCTTAGAAAAAGGCAAAAGCTTGATCACCTGGACCTGTTGGGAAAATAAGGATATTGAATACGGATAAATCATCTCTAACGCGCCCAGCCTTCCGGCTAATTCCTCCTTGACAATAAAATCCCTTAACTCCACGGCCTGCTCATACCTGGTTTCATCCTTGATCCCTTTAAAATTAACTGTAGGTAAACCGCTATCCTTAGCAAAAACCTTACCTTTTTCTCCGATTATTATCAATGTAGCCCTGGAGGAAACTGCTTCTTTAACCGCTGAATTCATAACCTGCATATTCAAACCGCCCAAAAGCCCGGAATCTGAAGTTATAGCTATCACTCCCGGCTGCCGGTTGCCGGTATTGATAAGCGGATGATTAGAGCTTTCCGGGTCAAACATCTCAAAAAGGCTCTCCAGCGCGTTAAAAACCTTATCAAATGACTTGATCTTCTTCTCCATGATCCGGTATTGGGATATAGAGATTTCCTTTAATACCTCAACCAGGTTATAGAGATTATTATTAAAATCGAGGTCCTTTTTTATCTGGGCAAGTAATCTCATTCTTCTATAATAAATAATGCCTTAGGCGCGGATATACACGGATAAAATAACGGACGCACACGGATGAATCTGTGTAAATCCGCATAAAAATCCGTGAGAATCCGTGCTCTATATTTATTTTCCATTTTATCTAGGCGGTTGACTGGAAATACCTGCCCAATCCCTCATACAGTTGGGCGATCACCGAATCATCCATGATCTGGCTTTGGCGTAGGTTAACGTAAAGTTCCGGGAACCACTCCTGGGCCTGTTTAGGAAAATCAACCCTGAATTTATTGACATCCGCTACAGATAAATTATCCAATACGCCGATGCTTAAAGCGAACAAAAAGATTATTTCCGTTTCCATACTGATAGGGTTATTCTTCGCCTGGATCAGGATATTGGTCATTGCCTGCCCCCTCTTCATCCTCTCCTCTGCCTCTTTGGATAATCCCGTAGTCCTTAATTGGGTCATCTGTAAAAGTTCCTGATACTGGATATACTCAAGCCTGAGCCTGCCGCTTAACGCTTTCATTGCCGGCCATTGGGCCTTGTTTCCGATACGGGATACTGAAAGCCCAAAGTCTATAGCCGGTTTAACTCCTTTATTAAAAAGCGCGCTTGAGAAATAGATCTGGCCATCAGTCATTGAAATAAGGTTACTGGAGACATACCCGGTAACATCCCCCTGCAAAATATCCACGATAGGAAAAAAAGTCATTGAACCACCGCCTAACTCCGGTTTTAAATATCCGGCTCTTTCCATCATCTGAGAATGGATATAAAATATATCTCCCGGATAAGCTTCTCTTCCCGGAGCCCGGTCCATCAGAAGCGATATCTGCCGGTAGATCCAGGCATGCTTGGTGAGATCGTCAAAAACCACAAAAACATCCTTGCCTTTTTGCATAAAATATTCACCTAAGGTTACCGCGGTATAAGGAGCCAGGTATTGTTCACCCATTGAGATCGCTGCCACTCCGCTGACCACTATAGTATAAGGCATTACGTCTTTTTCCTTAAAAAGATTGAGAACTTTAACTAAACTCGAATATGTCTTTCCAATACTGCAATAAATACAGATAACTTCTCTTTCTTTCTGATTAAGGATAGCATCCAGCCCGACTGTAGTCTTCCCGGTAAGCCGGTCGCCGATCAAAAGCTGCCTCTGTCCTTTAGCAATTGGGATAATCGCATCCAAAAGCAAGGTCCCGGTTTCTAATGTCTCTTTGACCGGAACCCGGTCCATAACTGAAGGGGCCTCGCGGAATACCGGAAAAAACGCGTCCGGCTCGATTGGCCCTAAATTATCCACCGGTTCGCAAAGAGGATCAATTACCCGGCCTAAAAATTTTTCACCAACCGGCAAATTCAGGAATTGGCCCTTGCTATATACTTCATCTCCGGCGCGTAGCGGGGCATTACTCTTAAAAACCATTATATGGGCTTCTTCTTCATTAAATCCTAAAACCATTCCTTGCCCGCCCTGGCTGCATTCGATCATCTGGCCGTTAATACAAGAAGGAAGGCCTTTAACCCGAATAATACACTCCCGGACCGATTTAATAGTTCCGGCCTCCCGGACATCAAATTTAACGAGGGCGTCGCCGTTACTGCCGTTATTCATTGGCTTGCTGGGCATGCCCCGCCTCCAGGATTTTAGATCTTAAACTACCATCTAATTCTAAACTGCCGATATGAACGACTAATCCGGCGATTACTCCCATCTCGATCTCTTCTTTAAGATCCAGATTAAAACCCAGCTTTTCCTTGATCTTAGAATTTAAGGCTTCCCGCTGCTTTGGAGTAAGCGCAAAAGGGGTAACTATCTTAGCCTCGGTTGTCCCCTCTGGTATATGAATATTACTTAACTGTTCAAAAGTATTATTGATTAGATCATCCACCCAATGCCGGTGGATTTCTACCCTGATATTTTCCGGCAAAGATAATTGAAGCAGGTTAACAGCCTGTTGGAGCGATTTACTCTGTATCTGATGGTTGATATCAGCCAAAAGATTCTCTCTGGCCTTATCCGCCTGTTTTACTATTTCATCAGCCTTATTTTGAGACTCAGAAATTATTCTCTCTTTTTCCTTTTGAACCTCTTTTAATATATTCTCCCTCTGAGAATCGGCGTCTTTTAAAGCATTTGCCAGGATCTCCTGGCTCTGTCTTTTAGCCTCATCATACTGGGCTTTGACTTCTTTCTCTTTCCTGGCGAATTCCGCTGACAAATAATCCAAATGGGCCGTAGCGCTGGTTACATTGCGTCCGAGCAGCTTACGCAATACAACAGTCAAGGTGATGAAGATTATTATCTGAAAAATTACTAAAGACACAATTAGCATATATCACCCCTTTAATTAACTGAATAATTGGAACGCAATAAGCATCGCGATCAAGGCCGCTGCCTGAGCGAAAATCAAGGTAATGATCATTGCGATAAAAACCTTGGGTGCGCTGGACGGGTTACGTCCAAGAGCATTGATGCTGGATTTCGCGCAAGCGGCAAAAACCCAGCACGGACCTATAATACAAGAGGTAAAAATCAATAGTAATGATAGGTTCTTATCCATGATCCCTCATCCTGCCTGCCGTCAGTCAATTCAGGGACGGTTCTCAATTTGTTCTAAAAGTGTCCCCTTTTCGGGGACACTTTAGCTTTGGCATGAGAACCGTCCCTGCGCTTAGCCTAATTACTGTTCGACGATAACCGTTGCTTTATTTTTACTAAAACCAACTATGCCCCGGCAGATCTTAAATACGTTTACACCGGCGAAGATATTGCCTCCCATAAGCCTGGCCATTACCGGCTTATGGTAATCTAATATTTCGAATACCCCGTGTTCCCCGGGCAAAACCAGGCTCTTTACCTTATTCTCGAATAGAACCTTTTCTGTAGTTACGATTAATACATCAAACATATTTTCAGCCTTAAATGATATACTTTTTCAATTTAATATTATATCATTTTCTATCCCTAAGTCCATTAATTTATGGTATTTAAAAAATGGGGTCAGAATTATTTTTTTAGAAATGGGGTCAGAATTATTTTTTTATAAAACAAAATAAGGAAAAAAAATAATTCTGACCCCATTCTTTTGTGAAAAAATAATTCTGACCCCATTTCTGCTTAAGTTTTCTTATCGGCGGGCGGCGGAGGCGTGGGTTTGTTTTCTGTTTTTTGGTCGGGGAAAGCGGCTTTGCGCGCAGAATCTAAAACTTCCTGGCTGGATTTTATCTGTCCCTGCCAAATAAAGAAGAATACTCCGGCCAACATCCCCATAAAGCTTATGATAACCATGATAATCAGCCAGGTAGTAGTTTTATTAGGCAGATTGAATTTAAATTTAGACTTCTCGAGTATCTCCGGAACATTCGTACCTTCCTGAGGCTGGAGAAGTTTCTCTAACCGCACAATCTCCTCTTTAATCTTTTTCAGGGTCTCTAAATTCTGCCTGTACGAGCCGATATGCTGATCCCTGCTCACTGACTCATCGGCCTGAGTCTTGGCAATTTCTTCCAGGGCCAGGTTAATAGTATTGGCGGTTGAGCGGGATTCCTGGGCATATTTAGACTTCTCCAAACGGAGAGCTAATTTTGCAGTCTGCTCCTTAAGCTGGTCCAATACTTTCTTGGGAACAAACCAGATATCCTCTACCTCTACTTCGAAAACCCGGGCCTCTTTAGGGGCAAGTTCAAGACTATCCCGGTAAACATAATACATTGATTTCCCGGAATCATATCCGACGTCTAAACCAGCGTTATCTAAAATATCCTTAATTTTTACCTCCAGCGGCAGATATGTTTTAATCATCACCCGCTGGGTCTTGGTTGCCGATGGGTTAACCGCGGCTATCCTGAACTTAACGCTGCCCGGAGCAAGAGAAGTTGAAACAACCGGTGAATCCATTCCACCTAACTTAGCCTCAAATAACATCTGTAAAAGTTCGATAATTGTCTTAATAGAATCGGTCTTGCTGCGGATAGCCTTCATAGTCGGAGAATCCGCAAGTTTCTCTTCAAGCAGTTTGCCAAGGTCACCGTAGCCTTCATCGCCGATAACTTTCTGCAGACGGCTAGCCATATCCTCAAGATCACTAGTCAGGGCCTTAAATCCTTGTTTATCTTCAGCCATCTGTTCCGGCAACTTATCCAACGCCTCTTTTAAATTCTGCAGCGTAAGCATGATATTTGTCGCGTCATTACCTCCGGCGCCGAGCATTGTTTGCAAAGCCCTGATACCCTCCAAAGCCGCTTTGGCCGCGCGTTCCGCTTCCGGAGCCGCTGAAGCAAGGCCGGCGATAGAAGTAACGCTCATCGACTCTACCATGCCTGAACCGGAAACCAGGCCTCCGGTCTGCGACTCGCTGACTATATAAGTATAGGCCTTGCCCGGCTGGAAGCGCGTATTATCTACCTGGAATGTATAACTGTAAAGGCCGGGCTGGGTTTTAAGAACAGCTATATTTTCAACGACCGCTTTATTATCCCAGCTATAAATAGTCAGCATGGGTTGAACCGTGGATACTAAGCTGGTTACCGGATCCACATAAAAATCCGGGCCCTGTACGCTGATGGTTACATTATCCCCGGCCAGCGATGGATTAGGCGCGCAGATCGCGTTCCAGGAATATCTTTGAGCTGTAGCGGTCAGATTCTGGCCGGCGCCAACCGCAGCATCTGCGCCGGACTGTAGCCTTCCGATAACTACCGTAGCATTAGTTTCAAAGCTACTTAAGGAAGACTGCAGCATACCCACCATACCGCCTCCCGAGATAATATCGTCAGCGCTTCTATCGCCGACGATTAGATTAATCTGTTTCTCCATGCTGGTATTGATAAGGCCGGTCATATTAGTCATGCTGGCATTGATTATATCAGTCTGATTGGTCATATAACCGCCAATCAATATCGCCTGCTGCTGCATCTGAGTAACAATCGTGGTATTAGTCAGGTTAATAAATTCCGGGAAAGTAACGTTACTCATCCGTTCCACGGTATCCACGGTCTGCTGCAACATAGCAGACGAAGTTACGCTAAAAGACGTAGGAGTCCGGAATTCTGCGCCGCTGGCGTTTTTAATTATAGTTACTACAGTGTATACCCTTCCGGCTATTAAGGTATTGGTATTTTCCCAGAACATCTGGAAGAAACCAGCGTCATCTATACTAAGATCAGTTAAATGTTGTATCAGTTCACCGGCATAATAAATATAAATATCACATTGTGTTCCTCCGGTAACCACAAAACCATCCCTTTCCAGCCAGGAACTAACAGCAAGTTTGTCCAAATACGAATCATAACTAAATTCCGAATATGCCCTCCAGATATGGATAGCTGAAGTTTCCATAAACAAGGTCGGCACGGTCATATTACTGCTGGCCAAGAAACTAGTCTGGATATCGCTATAGCCGGTCTTGGTCCAGGTTGCTGTCCAGAAACCAAAAGGCATATCTTTACTGACCGGCGAACCCAGGGTGGCGTTGGGATTATCAGGCATAGTGGAATTCTTCCATTCGTCTCCCTGGTTGGAGACTGCGTTTACTGTCAGTTGAGATAGGTCCTGCCCGGTTAAAAGATCCTTGAGATTCCAGGTAACATTATAGTAACCTATCGTAAAATTAGTATCCGAGGTGTCGGTAACATTGGCATCCCGGGTATCACTTATCTTTATCTTCACTGTAGCGGACGGATCATTAGGTATAGCCCAAGTGAATGAATCCTGATTACTGATATTAGCGGCATTGGTTATAGTAGTATAATTGACATTATCCTTAGAATACTGCAATTTTACGTTCGGTATAGTGCCCACCGTGCCCCAGGTAATCGGCACACTGCTGCGGGCTACCCAATATTCTCCGCCGTTAGGCGAAGTAATGGTCAGGTTCCCCCTGATATAGAAATCGCTGGCGGAAGTTGAATTAACATTAGTATCGTTGGCATCCTGTATCCTGACCCTGGCATGAGTTGTAATGTCATCGGGAATAGTCCATTCATAAGTATGGGTGCCGCTACTGCCTGCTCCATTAGGAGCAGCTGCATTAACAACCGCATAATTAGCCCCGCTATTATTGGAATAGGCGATATATATAGCCGGTATTGTCCCGCCCCAGGTCCAGGTAATATTATATTTACTTCCCACTATCCAGATCTCATTACCCAGCGGTGAATCCAATATCACATTACCCTGGATGCTGAAATTAGCGTTAGAATCATCATAAACCGCAGAATCATTATAATCGATAACCCTCACTTTTCCGCCGGTAGTAGGTATATCGGGAATCGTCCATTCATAAATTCCGGTATTAGCTGTCCCGGATATGATGGTCCCGTTAAAATTATTTCCGCCGTTAGTAGAATACAATATCTTTACCACAGGAATTGTCCCGATAGTATCCCAGGTCACATTATATTTCTGGTTGATCTTCCATTGTTCATTCCCGTTAGGAGAAGTCACATTCAATGAACCCTTGATCCTGAACGCGGTATTGGAATCATTGTAAGCGTCAATATCAGAAGTGCTTCTTACCCTCACCGTAACATTGTTTGATATAGCGTCAGGCACTGTCCAGGTAAAACAGCCGTCATTAGGCGTTGAAGTAATAATAGTAGAATAGCTGGTATAATTATTTAGCGAATAAGTAAGGTTGACAAAAGAAACCGTGCCTACAGACTCCCAGGTAATATTATAGGTGTCATTTACAGTCAGGTCCTGTCCGCCATTAGGAGTAAATAAAGTAAATTTGGCCCGGATCTTAGCATTACCGTCAGAAGTGTCATTGGCCGTTGAATCAGCCAGATCCGCGACTTTAACCTTCAAAGAAGCGGTTATATTATCCGGTACGGTCCAGTTATAATAACCCGGATTTATTGTAGTGTTATAAATCCCGTCGTCAAGATCGCTATAGCTTGTGCCTCCGTTAATAGAATACTGCAGGCGGACTTCCGGCACTGAGCCGGTCCAGGTCCATCTGATCTGCTGGACACTATCTACATCCCACTTATCTCCGGCAACCGGCGAAGTCACATTGAACCTGGACTTAATACTGAAGTTAGCCGCTGAATCCAGATAATTATCCGTATTTGCCGGATCAAGGATACGCAGCTGCGCACCGGAGGATATCGTATCAGGAACAGTCCAGTTATAAATAAAAGAGTTAGAGGTAACATTGGTAAACCCGCCTAAATTCTCCGTCGATATATTATATGAATTAATGAAATTATTCCGGGTATACATCAGGCGCACATAAGGAATAGTCCCGGTAACATTCCAAAGGATATTATTTAAATCCCCGACCAGCCAATTCTCGCCGCCGTTGGGAGCGCTGATATTAAATACCGCCTTAATAGTAAAGTTTCCTTCGGAATTAGCCTTAGCCTCAGCGTCGCTCACATCAGAGATCATTAATCTTAGGGTAGTGCATACATCATCGGGAATAGTCCAGTTATAATTACCGGTGTTGTTAACGGAAGCGATAATCGTATTATTATAATTATTGCCGCCGTCTTTAGAGTATTCTAATTTTACATAATTGATCGGCCCGGTCCAGGTCCAGTTTATCGGACGTACAGTTGCTACCGGCCAGCTCTCGCCTCCGTTAGGCGTATTCAGGGCAAAGCTGCCCTGGATCTTAAATACCGCATCCGATACATCCAACACACCTGGATCTTCAGTGTTATATATCTTTACCAATCCGAGAGTAGTCTTAACATTCGGGATCAGCCAGGTATAATAGCCAAAGTTAGGGGCAGAAGTTGTAATAGGCAGATACGAAGTGCCGTTGTTGATAGAATACTGCAATCCTACAGTAGATATTGAGCCGGTGATATTCCAGGTGATCTGATAATCACTGGTATTTACGATTAATTTTTCCCCGCCGTTGGGAGCGGTTATTCTTAAATCACCCCGGATCTTAAAGTTACCATCCGATACATCAGCAGCATCGCTATCTGTTGAATCCTCCACCTTTACTGTACAGTTAGTGGAGATGATATTAGGTATTGTCCATAAGAAACTCCCGGTATTATTTACGCCTCCGGCGGTTATATTGCTCCAGCTGCTCCCGCTATTAGATGAGAAAGAAAGTTTAATATTTGTCGCCGGGCCAAGCGTAGTCCAGGTAATATTATGGGCACTCGCCACGATCCATTCCTCGGCTCCGTTTGGCGAGCTGAGAGTAAAACTTGCTTTTATCTTAAACGGCCCGTCGGAAGTATCATTCACCAAGGTATCAACGTCATCGCTGACCCTGATTTTAATAGAATCGGAGATTATAGACGGGACTGTCCAGTTATAAGTCAAGGCTGACGAAGGAGTATTATTGGTGATCTTCACCGTTAGGGTTTCATTGGCAAAGCCATTAGTGGAATATTCTATCCTCACGTTACCGATCGAGCCGGTCCTGGTCCAGTTAACCGCCTTATAAGAACCTACCTGCCACTGCTCGCCGCCGTTAGGAACGCTCACCCCTAAAATTCCATGTATCTTAAATGAAGTATTTGAGAAATCGTAGGCATCCGGGTCATTGACGTCCGATACCTTGACCCTGCAATTTGTGGATATGGCATCGGGAATAGTCCAACTGTAACGATTAATATTTGACGTATTTGTAGTTATCAGTGTCCAGCCGGTCCCGTTATTAGTAGAATAATCCAGCCGGACATAAGAAATCGAGCCATAAGTGGTCCAGTTAATATCATGGGTTGAATTTACCGCCCAGGCTTCCCCTCCATTAGGGCTATTAACCACAAAACCGCCGCGGATTATAAAGTTATTGGTAGAGGTATCAAACACCGTAGAATCTGCCGCATCGGAAATATTAACCCTGCCTTGAAGAGTAGGCCTGTCCGGGACTGACCACTGCAAGGTTTCATTAGAAGCATTGACCGAATTAGTAATACAATAGGGATAAGTTGCGCCTCCATCGGTTGAATATCTTAGTTTAGCGTTGGCTATGGAGCCATGCCTGACCCAGTTAATATTCTCGGTGGAGCCGATCAGGAATACCAAATCCGGGGCATCAGGACGAGTCAGGTCAAGGTCGCCCCTGATCTTAAATGTAGCATTAGAGGTGTCGTTAACAACCGGATCTGCCGCATTCGCTACTTTTACCTTCAAAGTAGTAGAAACTACATCCGGCACATCCCAGCTGTATGAACCTGAACCGCCGCCCGCGGAAACATTATTCCCATTGTTAATTGTATAATTATAATCAATCCCGCCGTTAGCTGAATAGGATAAAGTAATATTACTGAATGATCCGACCTTGGTCCAACTGATGGTCTGGGAAGAACCTACTGCCCAGACTTCTCCTCCGTCCGGCGAGGATAAAGTAAGTTTGCCGACTATATTGGCATTGTCATCCGAAACATCAAATACATTGCCGTCCGCTAAATTAGAAACCTTGACTTTTACTAAGGAAGAGATGGTATCCGGCACTTCCCAGTCGTAAACCGATGGGACCGCTGCAATTGAACTGATAATTGTACGGTTATAACTAGCCCCTCCGTCGGTAGAATAAGTTATGTTTACCGTAGAGATCGAACCAGTGGTATTCCAGGTTATATTATGATGGGATAGCACATCCCAACGCTCATTGCCGTTAGGAGAGATAATCCTTAATACACCCCGGATAGTAACGTTGGAATCCGAGGTATCATTGACTATCGGATCCGATGAATCCGATACTTTAACCCGGATATTCCTGCTGATAGAATCATTTACTGCCCAGGGGTACATCCCGCCTGTTGCATCCAGCGTAGCCAGATAATTTGGATAGGTGAGCCCGTTATCAGTAGAATAGCTCAAATTTACATTTTCAATCGAACCTACTTTGCTCCAGGTAATATTATAAGTATCCCCTACGTTTAGAACATCCCCGCCATTAGGAGCCAAAAGGGTCAGGCTTCCGCGGATTTTAAAATTAGCGTCTGATTCATCATAAACCGAGGAGTCGGTTCCGTCAATTATCTTTACCCTGGCCGCGGCTGTAATATTGTTCGGTATGGTCCAGCTGTAATTCCCGATAGAAGCGCTGACATTACTGGCAATGGTATAATTATAATTTGAGCCGCCATCCAATGAATATTTAAGGTTAACCGCGGATATGGAACCGGTAATGCCCCAGGTAATATTATAGGTATTATTGACAATCCAGGATTCATTATTATTCGGAGTAATGACATAAATATCTCCGCGGATCTTAAAATTACTGGTGGAATTACCGTATGCCAAAGGATCATTGTAATCGCTGACCCTAAGCCTCATAGTAGTAGAGATATTATTAGGCACAAACCAGGGGTATGAGCCGGTATTAGTGGTGGAATTAGTAATAGTGTAATTATAATTTGAGCCGCCGTCCGTAGAATAAGCTAATTTTACCGTCGAGACTGACCCGATAGTAGTCCAGTTAATATCATGCGTAGAATTTACTACCCAGATCTCTCCGCCGCCGGGTGAAGTCATATTAAACCCTGCCTGGATAGTAAAATTATTTGAAGATACGTCAAATACATCGCTGTCACTGGCGTCAGCGATCCTTACCTTAGCTGACTTGGATACGGCATTCGGTATTTGCCAAGCCAAACTCTTAGATCCGGCAGGAGTTGCGCCAACTATGGTAGTATAATTACCTCCGCCGTCAACCGAATAACCTAAACTTACATTAGCCATGGAACCGGTTATATTCCATTTAATATCCTGGGTGCCATTTACTGTCCAGCGCTCACCACCATCAGGCTGAGTTAAATTAACTACGCCGGCGATCTTAAAATTAAAATCAGAAGTATCATTTACCGAAGAATCGGCATTATTGGTTATTTTAACCTTACAGGTTCCAAATATGGTATCGGGAATATTAGTCCAGGTGTATGTGCCGGCGGCGGCGTCAGTTGAACCAATGATAGTATAAGGATAAGTCGTCCCTGCGTCGGTAGAATAGGTAATATTAACCGTGGATATTGTCCCGGTCTTGGTCCAGTTGATAGGATAGTCTGTTCCTACCTGAAGCATCTGTCCGGCTCCGCCGTTAGGCGCAGTTACATGTATGGATCCTTTAACTGTAAAGTTATCCGCTGAATCTCCGGAAACGCTGGAATCCGCAGTATCTATAACCCTGACCTTTATTTTATTACCTATAATATTCGGGACAGTCCAGCTATAAGAACCATTACTGACCGTGGAATTGGTAATGCTAAACGGGTAGGTCCCGCCGCCATCAGTAGAATAACTTAACGAAACGGTGGCGATCGAGCCTGACTGAGACCAAGTTATAGGATGAGCGTTATCCACGATATAGGTCTCTTCTCCTACAGGCGCGGTAATATTCAGCCTTCCCTTAATTGTAAAATTATTCGCTGAGGTATCATTGACATTGGTATTAGCGGGATCGCTGATTTTCACTTTGACTTTATCGCCGATAGCATCGGGAATAACCCAGCTAGAATATCCTAAAGACGCATCAGTAGCGTTAGTAATGGTATAATTGTAATTTAACCCTCCGTCCCGGGAATATTGTAATTTAGCATTAGTAATAGAGCCATCCCTGGTCCAGGTGATATTCTTACCCTCTCCTACATAAAGGATCTGGCCGCCGGTAGGATAGGTTAGGGTAAATTTACCGGCAATTATAAAATCAGCCGTAGAATTATCATATACCGCCGGATCTAACGCGTCAGATATCTTAATCCTCACTCCGGTTGAGAGCTCATCCGGGATAAACCAATTATAATATCCTGTTGAGGCGTCAGTTGAATTAACGACTGCAAACGGATATGTTCCGCCGGAATTCTTGGAATATTCGATTCTAACATTAGGGATATTTCCGGTCCGGGTCCAATTGATCCGCTGAGTCTCATTGACTATCCAGTTTTCTCCGCCATCAGGAGCAGTTAAGTCCAGCGCGCCTTTGATCGAGAAATTACCGGTTGAATTATCAAAAACAGTAGAATCAGAGGTATCGGTAATCTTTACCCGGGTATAATTTCCGATATTATCCGGCACCAGCCAGCTATAATTACCTAAAGGCGCGGTTATGTTGCTGGTAATAGGATGCTCATAATTATCGCTGCCCGCGTCATTGGAATAATCCAACCTTACTGTTTGAACGCTTCCGGTAATGCCCCAGGTAATATTATGAGTAGTATTAACTATCCAGATCTCGTTGCCATCAGGTGAGCTTAAAGAGACAGCGCCTTTGATCTTAAAATTACTGGTAGAAGCGTTAAACGCTTCTGCATCCTGAGAATCAGCTACCTTAAGCCTTAAGGTCTGGTAAATATTATTCGGCACTATCCAGGAATAAGATCCCGTATTAGGCACATCATTGGCTATACTATAGTTAAAATTAGACCCGCTATCGGTTGAATAGGTCAAATTAACTGTTCCGGCTGTGCCGATAGTAGTCCAGTTAATATATTGGGTATCATTAACTACCCAGACCTCTCCGCCCTTAGGCTGAGTAAGATTAAACTTAACCTGAAGTTTAAAAGTATTATTGGAAGTATCATAAACGCTGGATTCTGAAGCATCAGTTACTTTTATCAATGCCGTAGTGCTTGCAGTATCCGGTATCAACCAGTAATATGGCGAGCTGCCTCCGGGCACTGAAGAATTGATCAATTTATCATAAGACGAACCATCGGTCGAATATTCTAATTTTACGTTAGCGATCGAACCGGTCATGGTCCAGTTTATCTGGCGGGTGGTATTGATCACCCACTTCTCTCCTCCGTCAGGCGCGGTCAATGTCAGGAAACCGACTATCTTGAAATTAGTATCTGAAGGATCATTGACCGAAGCATCAGACGTATCTTTAATCCTGACTTTGATCTGTGAGCCGGGGTTATCCGGAATAGTCCATTCATAAATACCTGCTGCTCCGGAAGTCGCGTTAATGCTGTTAGTATAGTTTCCGCCGCCGTCAGTAGAATATTCCAAAGTTACATTAGCGATCGAACCGGTGCGCTCCCAGGTAATATTATACTTGGTCCCTACTCCCCAACTTTCGCCTCCATTAGGGATACTCAAATGCAAAGCGCCTTTTATGGTAAAGGTGGCGTTAGAATCATCATTAACCGTAGCATCAGACGCATCAGTAACTTTTACTTTGATCTTATTAGTCCCTATTGAATCCGGAACAGTCCAGTTGTATTCTCCGCTGGCGGCCGGAGTAGAATTAGTGATTACAAAAGCATAGCTGTCACCAGAATCAGTTGAATACTCTAACTTTACGTTAGCGATCGAACCGGTGCGCTGCCAGTAAATAGGCTGGGTAGAATTAACTATCCAGTTCTCTCCTCCGTTAGGAGATGTTAGATGCAGTCTTCCTTTTATATTAAAGGTATTATTTGAAACGTCCGTAACCATGGCGTTATTTCTATCAGTTACCCTTACTATAAGGTCAGAACCGATATTATCCGGGACAGTCCAGTTGTAAGAGGTAACCGCGCCGCTTGAACCGGCTGACACATTAGCAATCAAATAAGTCAAGGTCTCATTGACAAAAGCGTTAGTAGAATACTCCAATTTAACCTGAGAATAAGTCCCGGTCGGGATCCACTGGATCTGCTGGGTATCCCCTTTATACCAGATTTCATCACCGTTAGGAACTACCACAAATACCTTACCCCTGATCTGGAATGTATTATTAGATTCATCCCAAACCCCGGTATTATTCAAGTCCCTTACCCGTATCCTTAAAGTGCTGCCGATCCTATCTGGTACTGTCCAGGATTTAGTATAATTTGTAGCTGAGAAATTTCCGATCAAATCCGAATCCGAATAAGTACCGTTTCCGGCAATGCCGCCGTCAGGTGAAAAATGCAGTTGGACATCATTTACTGCTCCGGCTTTAGTCCAATTAACGCTATAGGGATTTCCCACAGCTATAGATATACCGGCATCCGAAGGTGTAATTAATTCTACCGCTCCTTTAACTTCAAAATTAACCGTGTTATTAGCGAATACTATCGACGGGTTAGAAGCATCCGCTACCTTGATCCGGCCCTGATTAGTCAAAGGAGTAGTATTTGAAATTGACCAATTCCAGGTGCCTAATGAGGCGTTATAATTAGTAGCTAAGGCTGTCGGGTAGGTAGAACCGGCATCCGTAGAATAAGATATATTGACATTTATGATATTACCTTTACGAGTCCAGTTGACCGGACGAACTGAACCAACACTCCAGCTTTCACTTCCCACTGGCGTGTCTAATGTAAGGTTGCCGCGGATCGGGAAGCTGCCATAGCCGGTATCAGTGGCATTGGCGTTATTAGGATCGCTGATCTTTATCTTGCAGGCAGTGGATAATACAGTTCCCGGAACAGGATCCCAGTTATAGCTTCCCAGGTTAGGAACAGTATGATTGCCGGCTGCCACAACATAAGTCCAGTTGGCGCCGCCGTTAGTGGAGTATTCCAATACTACATCATCTACCCCTGTACCCTTCTTAGCCCAGGTAATGCTGTATGGCTCTTCGGCAACTACTACATCTCCGTTCTCCGGAGTAGTGACATTAAAGTAAGCGATGAAGTTAAGGGTAGAGTTAGAGGTATCATTGACCAGTAAATTAGTATTATCATGGACTCTTACCTTGGCCTGGTTAGATACGGTAAAGTCCTCAGGTATATTCCAGGTATAGTTGCCGCCTGAAGCCCCTACTACAGCCAGGCTGGTCCAGGCGCCTCCGTTATTTAATGAATACGATACGTTCATCTGGTTGACTGCGGCTGCGCTCCAGAAGATGTATTGAGTAGTGCCTACCGGCCAGTTCTCATTGCCGTTAGGAGAGATTACCGATACGTTACCTATAATATTAAAGGTGGCTGTTGAGGTATTAGTGACATTGGCATTGGCGCTGTCATAGACCCTGACCTTGCCCTGGGCTGTGGCAATTGCCGGAACGCCGTCTTTCCAGGTGTAGCTGGATTTAGAG
>JAHKAP010000038.1 GCA_018825985.1 Candidatus Omnitrophota bacterium | reverse complement strand
GGTCACATTAATAGTAATTCCCCTTTTTAAATACTTTAACAAGAGAAAAAATATTCCGATGATTGTTATTTGTGCATTACTAAATACTATATACCAAAACTTTTTAATTGTAATTTGGGTTTATATGGTCTTTAATACGTTTTTATCTAAAACTACTGATAATAATTGGATACCCTTGCTAATATGGTCTTATGGAGTAGCTATGGGCCCCCTTGCGTATATGGCAAGAGGAGAAGATAAAGATAGCATAGGCACTAATATTGGTATATTCTTAGCCATTCTGACCTGGTTTACTCTTGCGTTTATGTATTTATTTACAGGGATTTCTTTAATTCCTCTGCGTATTCTTTGGATAGGTGCAGCTTTATTCCAAACATATTTAGTAACGGCTATGCAGATCGCTGAAAATAAGGAACAAAATGACTAATGCTAATCCAATATCTTATTGGCTAAAAAAAATAGTAGCTTTTATCATAGATTTGAATATGGTTGCTATATTAATGAGTATAATTATGTTTCCCTTGCTTATAATTTCATATCAACTTAGTTATAAGCTAAGCCTCCTCTATTCGCTTATAATTATTGGTGCTATTTGTAACTTCTTATATTTCTTTAAAATTGGATTTAAAAATCATAAAACATTTGGGGATACTATTATTAACCGCAGAGAATTGATAATATTCTTCTCCTATTGGACTATTGGGCTTTTAGGAATAATACCTAATAGTTTAACTATGGCATATGTTTCTGCTTACCCGATTGTTTACTTCATTCGCCTTGTTATATGGAGAATTAAACCCTAAATCTGCCCTACAATCAACGAACTCAAAAAGCCGTCCGTAAGGTCATCTGCCAGAAATCGCTTAACTTTGGGCTTCTTTTTCGTATTGCTGTGCTTGAAGGGCATCCACTTTTAGACTTTGCCTACTTTTAAACATAGGACAACGGATAACCTTAACTTGCTCCCATTGTTTACAGACCCCGGTGCATTGCTGACAAACCTTGTTTACTCCACTTAAAGTCATTGTTTCTCCTATTAGCATACCAAATAAGTCCCTACCATAATTCCCTTATTGAAAATGCTCCTAAACCCTATTCTAAAGAAGTATTAACTTGTTTGGTAGGTCTCAACCTCATTCCTCTTTCTTAACTTCATTAACATTGACCTGCTGACCTCCATCTGTGGCTATGTTCACCTGGAACGCTACACCCTTACTCAGCCTCCTGACCCTGGCAAGCGTTTCTATTGCTTTCAAATAGCTATTCTGATAAAAGATTAATCTATTTTGCCAATATTCCAAATGGTCTCTTTTGTAATAAGAATAATTTTCCAAAACCATAATGACCACCATATACTCAGCATGATTTATTCGTGCCCAACAAAGCATAATCTGATCTATGATAAGCCGCTCTAACTGGCTTGCTGAAGCATAGCCTAAACCATTTCTTATGCTTAATACCTCAGCCTCTATAAGCAATTGGTTGCCTTTTTCTTCACCAAAAACAGCTAAAAACTTTCTCATCGTGCTATAACTTAGCCCAACATATTTTTTCCATACATCTGGATTATTTTTAAGCATAGCTTTCGCCTTCTCTATATTGGCATCCGGGCTTTCCTTCTTAAATATTTTTTGGAGTGTTTCGTAAAACTCTCCCTTCTGCTGCTCAAGAGGCATCATCTGGACTTCATGTTCTTCCATTTCGTTTCTTTCTCCACTGACCATTATGCTTATGAAAACCATACACTATAAGAGCATTTTCTAAAACCTGCTTTATAAACGAGGTTACTTGAGTTACCTGCTCATCTAATAATTGGAGATCGGTCTTTTCTTTCTTTATAGCCTCAGCTTTCTTATTTCTTTCCTGCCTCTCTGCTAAATCCCTCAAGGCGATCTCTTGAGCCACTAACCCCTTTCCCACATACTCGGAAGTAACCTTGCCGTTTACTTTCTTCTTCCGGTAGTAATATTTATTATTCCCTCTTGTTTCCCAAGCCATTGTGCCACCCCTTTACATTTACCCCACTTTATAATAACAAAACGAATAATTAGCAATTAGCAGCCCCTATATATAACCGTAGAATAAAAGGTCTTTAATCAATCAATTTGTCTGTTTTTAAGTAGAGTATATATAAATATATGTTAATTGTTAATTATTGGCTAATTCGTGCTTAAAAACGGGCTTGAATAATTAGCAGAGTAGTTGCTAACTATTGCTAACTATTAGCTGAATAATTACCGATAATTAGAATAACTAGCAAGGCTTTGCTAACTATTCGCCTGTTCGCCTTCTATAACTAAAAGATCAGCATACTGCTTAGCGTAGTATCTTTTTACTGCCTTTCTGTCTCCCGGCTGCTTCTCAGTATTCAAAACTATTAACTCTTTCTCTATAAGCGTTGCCACTAATCCCTGCATCAGCTTGGCATCTATGTGTAGGTTCTGCAAAGCCCTTGAATGATCTATGCCCTGCACTCCTACGCTCTCTAGAATATTGATAAACTGCTTCTCTTTCTTATCCACAAATGAATAGCTTATACACCCAAGCATTTCTTTGTAATACTCGGTTATAAGTTCCATCATTCCAAACGCTCTCATCAGATTGTCTTTAGTTATGGTAAAGGTCGGTTGTGGAGAGCAAACATCAAATATCATAGCCAACTTCCTTATATGGGTATCAATCCTGCTCCAGTAAGGCTGTAGCTTGGTTTTTTCTTCTTCTTTCTCTAACCCGTCCATAAGTTCATTATATAAGCCCTCAAAGAGCCTTTGTGCTTCTTCAGTCCATACATACTCGCCTTTGATTTCCCTGATCCGCTTTAATTCACTTATTAACCTCTCAAATTCGCCCGAGTCCATCTTCGGTCTGATGGGCATACGCTTAACTGGCTTGGTAGAAAATATGGGGAGGAATCTTCCTAAGAATCCACCTCCGATATCGTGTTCTTTAATCATTAACCAATCTGGGGTTGTGCAAGATAAAATATTTAGTGTCGGATCTTTTATTTCCCGTTCTTTCTCATCCATACTCTTAAATTCAAACCTGTGGCTTGGCGGACAAGACCAAAGCATAGTGAAGTCAGTTATAATTCCTGTCCCATAAGACTTCTCTGCGTTATCTAATAACTGCTTTAATTCATCAAATATAATTAAGTGGCAGTAATTGTTTCTAAACGCCTCAAGGAAAGCCTCCTTGCTTCCTAACGCCCCCAAGACTAAACTAGAATCAATGTTAGACAGAAACCTCTTCGCAAGTCCCGTAGCTGTTGATTTCCTTGTAATTCCTGATTCTCCTATTACCAAAACATATAGGTTAGGATAATACTCTGTTGCCCCCTCACTCAAATATACGCTTCTGCCAAGACAAGTAGCAACAAGTGATAATGCTGTAGCGATGTGATATTGGATTGGGGCTTCTGTTAATGGCTCAGCGAAATTAACATAGTCTTTTAGAAACCCATCTGGCAAGTAGTTCACCGAAAAATATCGTTTATCGTCTTTGTATGAAGCAATTACTCTACCTGCTACTTTTCTCGCTGTTTCTAAAGTCTCTGGAATTGAACTAATGTCGTTCGTCATACGCCACCTCACTTGTTAGCAATACATTGGTTGTCATTATCATTTCCTCCCTGCTTTTCTACCACTTTTTTAAACAAGAAACCCTCTCCAAAATTATGCCTTTAACAAGCCTTTAAGCTCAAGATAAATACAAAAACATATAAAAATAGTGAAATCGGTATAGATAAACAAAAAATCCGTAACCCCCTTAAAAATAAAGGAATTACGGATAACTGCAATAAAAAAGAGGGTTATGGAAACCCCTCTTAAAAATTAAATGCCGAAGGAGGGAATCGGACCCCCCACGCCGGCCTTTTCAGGGCCGCGCTCTACCACTGAGCTACTTCGGCAAAATCATTCGCTATAACCATTATCCACCCACGGGATGGAATATGGTTATATTATATACAAATTTAATTATTTTTCAAGAAAAACCCTAATATTAATCCCGGATGATCTCTTTAAGGGTTTTAACTACTTCTTTAACCGCGCCTACTATGGCCGGTGAAACAGTTTCACCGAATTTTATGGTCTTAGGCTGGATCCCCAGCATTATTATAACGCATTTCAGAGAATCCTGAAGATAATCAACCATGATCTTAGACGGTAAGGCATGGGTGGAGAAAGATACTCCGCCGATCTCTCCCGGATCAATCAGCATTACCGATCCAGGCTCCTCTCCTGCCTCAGCTGAATCTATAATAATCAGATGGGTCGGCTTAAATCTTTTTATCTCTCCTGTAACATTTTCCGGGGCAGTCCCGCCGATAAAAACCTTGAATTCCGGCTTACCCTTTATCCTCCCTTGGATCTCTTCAAGCTCTTTAGCCACTAGAATTCCCGCCGCGTCATCGCTCCTTAATTCCGACCCTATCCCTAAAAGAGCGATCTTCCCGGCATCTTTAAGCTTTTCTTTAAGTTTTTTTTTAAGATTTATCACTTAATTTCACTTTTAATCTTTAGGGGCCTAACTGAACCAATTCTACATCCTTAGCTCATTCCATTTTAGGGCAGGAGTCGACGCATTGAGCGCAATATAAACACTTCCCTATATCTAATTCCGCTTCAAACTGCTTATCGCCCGTTATAGTTATGACTTCACGGATATTACTACCGGGACAAGCCGAACTGAAACAATAAAAGATACCAAAACAAAAAACAACGCCAAACAATTCCTTGCACGCATAGAGAACCAACCTATAGGAAGCAGGATAAAAGCCCCTAATAACGGGATGAAGATAGCTGCTAAAAGTAAATATTCGCGATTCATAAGGTTTTCAATTATAGGTTATAATTAGGGATGCGTTAAGTTTTGGCTTTGATATCCTTGGCCAAAATAATAGCCTCGGCGATCTCGCGCATGGATTTACGGCTATCCATACTTTGTTTCTGGATCAATCTATAAGCCTCGGAAGGAAGGATATTCGCCTCTTGAGAAAGTATATCCTTGGCCCGTTCCACCATCTTACGGGTCAATAAAGCCTCTTCGGCGCTGCGGGCCCTTAAATCTAGTTCCGCGTTCTCAATAGCCACGGCTGCCTGATTAGCCATCGCGCTTAACATATCCAGTTCATACTTGGTAAATTTATGTTTTTTAGTAGTATAACAGTTAAGTACACCGATCACCCGGCCCTTAACCGCCAAAGGAACACTGGCCAAAGAACAGATCCCCTCTTTTTCAGCAATATCCCTATTCTTATAACTGATATCTTCTTTAACATCCAGCACACAGATAGGCTTATTTTCTTTAGCTACCTTACCAGAAACGCCTTCACCTAATTTAATATTCGGTTTCTTATTATAGGCCTCTGAAACTGACTGGGTAGCCTTGATCACTAATTCTTTTTTCTCCGGGTCCAGCAACATCAAAGAGCAGATCTTGGAATTCATTAACTCGGCAGTAACGTTCACTACCAAGCGCAGCAACTCATCCAAATACAAACCAGAGGTGATCAGGCTGGCTACCTTGGAGATCCCCTCGATCTGCTTTAAATATATCTTGTAATTCTCCTTGGTTTCTTTTTTAGCCACGGCCTTTCCTTCTATTTAAAAATGAACCGATCCTGATCAGCGATTCCTTAAGATTTTCATAGCTTGAGGCATAGGATATCCGGACATAATCATCAAAACTCTCTCCGAATGCCGTTCCCGGAACCAAAGCCACTTTTTCTTCCTTAAGCAGTCTTTCGGCAAATTTCAAAGAGCTCATCCCGGTATTCTTGACCGAGACAAAGAAATAAAACGCCCCCTGGGGCATAACATAATCAAGCCTAAGCTTAGTTAAACCATCACACATAAATTCCCGGCGCCTTTTATATTCCCGTTTCATCTCTTCTACCGATTTCCTGCCGGTATGTATTGCCTCGGCAGCGGCCATTTGAGAAGTTATAGGCACGCACATTATGGTATACTGATGTATCTTGGTCATCCCGGCGATTATATCTTTCGGTCCGCAGGCATAGCCTACCCGCCATCCGGTCATAGCATAGCTCTTGGAAAATCCGTTGAGATAAATACAATTCTCCTTAGCCCCGGATAACACCGGAAAAGGGGTATGCTCAAAATCGTAGGACAGGTCGCCATAGATCTCATCTGAAACGCATAAAATATTGCGTTTCAATAAAACCCGGTTGATCTCGGATAATTCTTTTCTGATATAAGAGACCCCGGTCGGATTAGACGGGTAATTCAAAATCAAGGCCTTAGTTTTTTTATCTATAGCTTTTCCCAAAGCCTTGGGAGAAAGCTTAAATCCGCTGCTGCGGGTATCAATATACACCGGTTTGCCGCCTGCCAATTCCACCAGCGGGCCGTAAGAAACATAGCTGGGACTACAGACTAAAACTTTATCTCCGGGATTAAGGATAGTCCGCATAGCCAAATCCTTGGCCTCGCTGACTCCTACAGTAATCAGGATCTCATCATCAGGAGAATAAACCAGGCCATATCTATTCTTCATATACTGAGCTATGCTTAACCTTAATTTATAAAGCCCTTTATTGGAAGTATAAGAAGTAAAACCCTGCTCAAGGGAAGTTATCCCAGCCTCGCGAATCTGCCAGGGCGTAACAAAATCAGGTTCTCCCACTCCTAGAGATATAACATCTTTCATGCCTAAAACCAGGTCAAAAAAAGCCCTTATCCCCGACGGCTTCATCTTCTCCACTATTCCAGAAATCTCTCTCTTCACCCTAACCTCTAGCTTTAGTATATAGTAGTTAGTAGGTAGGTCTTAGGGAAAACCCTACATGCTACCTACTACATACTACCTACTGATTTAATATGATATGGCTATTCTTTTATTCACTTCCTTGTGTTTTAAAATTACTCCGTTTTCTTTGTATTTCCTGAGTAAAAAATGGGTTACAGTGCCCCGGACATTCTCTAGACAAGATAATTTCTCGGCCACAAACCTGGATACCTCATGGATATTCCTTCCTTCCACTATAACCAATAGGTCATAGGTCCCGGAAATCAAATAACAACTGGAGACCTCAGGAAAAGAGTATATCCGTTCGGCAATTTTATCAAAACCAACATCTTTCTGAGGCACAATATTAACCTCAATCAAAGCCCGGGCTTCAGCATCAGCGTCCCGGACCATTTCCCGGTTTATAACCGCTTTATATTTTAGAATTACGCCTTCTTTTTCATAATTTTTAATTGTCTTTTTAACCGCCTCAGGCTTGAGTTTAAGCATTTTAGCTATTTCTTCCGCAGTTGTGCGGCCGTCATTTTCCAGAATCTCCAATATCTCATCCATTTTAATCCTCCTTGAGCTCAAACTTGCGTGCGAAACACGCATTTAACGAAATCCGCCGTAGTGTGCCAGAGCTTTTTTGTACTTTATTAAATCGCGAAGGCGGATAGAGCCAATCTAATTATACCTTACATATCTTAGGCATCCGCCTTTTATGCTCTGAACACTCAACCATTCCCTTGATCTTATTAACTTTATCCCGGGGAAGGATCTGCTTTTTCTTATTTTCCATTGCCCAAAAAATATCATCCAATTCCCGGTAAGTAACGCCCATTTCTCCTTCGTCGGTCTGGCCCGGCCATAACCCGGCAGTAGGAGGCTTGGTAATTACGGATTCGGGTATCTTTAGCTCCCGGGCCAATTCTCTGACCTGGCTTTTTAATAAATCACCTATAGGAAGGATATCAACGCCGCCATCGCCGTATTTAGTAAAGTAGCCAGCCATAATTTCGGATTTATTCCCGGTGCCGCAGACCAGGTAATTAAATTTATTGGCAAAATAATACAAAGTAAGCATTCTTAAACGCGGCTTAAGATTTGAAAGAGCTAATTTATTAGCTTTGGGCAATGCCTTAATCAGGGTATCATAAACAGTTGATAGATCTATAACTTTAGTCTTGATCCCAAATTTCCTGGCTACCAATCTGGCATCATCTAAATGCTCCCGATGGCTGTGGCAAGGCAAGTATATAGCTAAAACTTTACCCTTGCCTACCGCCTGTTTAGCCAATGCCAGGACCGCCGCCGAATCTATGCCTCCTGATAGGCCCAAAACCAGACCTTTAGCCCGGCTGGATTTTACCTGCCTTCTGATCCAATTAATTATCTTATTTTTCATGGGATGAATATGATAAGCCTGATTTTAAGATTATATACCCCTAAACAGGCGGGGTCAAGGGGATATTAAGAGAGCGCTGAAATATTACCAAAAATAGGCAGCGCTCTCTGATTACGGCGATTAAATGCAGATTACAACGATTTAGTTTCGTCGTTAAATCTCTGTAATCTTTTTAGAATCTATGTAATCAGAGGTTGCTGGTGTAGGTTTTATGAATTTTTCAGCAACCTCATTAAAAGCCTTAGCTAAGCTCTTCAGGATGATGTTTAACCACTTTAGCCTCAACCAGGTAAATCACATCTTCGGCTATATTAGTAGCGTGGTCGCAGATACGCTCCAGGTGCCGGGAGATCAAAAGAAGCGGCACTGCCCGATCAGCGGTTTTACCGTCTTTAACCATATAGTCTTCAACCAGCTCCTTTTGGACTAAATTACGCAATTCATCAGCTTGGGCATCGGATAGAACTACCTTCCTGGCCATTCCAGCATCCTTCTTTACAAAAGCATCAATTGAGCCTTTAACCATCTCCTGGGCAATAAAGGATAACTTAGGGATATCAACCAACGGTTTTAAAAGAGGTTTATCTACAAGCTCCAACACCCTCTGGGAAATATCAACCGCCAGGTCCGCGATCCTCTCTAATTCAGCATTAATCTTCATCCCGGTAGTAATCAACCTTAAATCCGTGGCCATAGGCTGATGCCTGGCGATCAGATCAATACAAAGCTCATCAATACTTAACTCCAGAGTGTCGATCTTGTCATCCGCATCAATTACCCCCTGAGCCAGGTTTTTATCCCAGGATTTCAAGGCTTCGGTAGACTTGAATATCGCCTCCTGGGCCATTGCCCCCATCCTAAGTATACCTTTATGTAATTCTTTTAATTCTTCGTCAAAATGTCTCTCCATGGTTTCACTCCTTTTTTAATCCCGGATATACACGGATCACTTCACGGATACACACGGATTATTAAAGATTTTTCTGTGATAATCTGTTCTTTCATCCGTAATAATCCGTACATAATTATATCTTCTTATGCTGTCTCTTTTTATTAACCGTACCTTCCGGTTATATAATCTTCAGTGCGCTTATCTTTTGGCTTAGTAAAGATATCTTCGGTCTTGCCAAATTCAATTAATTCCCCCAAAAGCATAAAACCCGTATCATCGCTAACCCGGGCTGCCTGCTGCATATTATGAGTAACTATTATTATAGTATAATTGTTCTTAAGTTCGCGCATTAATTCCTCAACCTTGGAAGTTGCCTGCGGGTCCAGGGTTGAACATGGTTCATCCATCAGTAGTATATCCGGTTTCACCGCGATCAGCCTGGCAATACAGAGTCTCTGTTTCTGCTCCAAAGATAAACTCAAAGCAAAATGATTCAATTTATCCTTTAATTCATCCCATAAAAGAACCGATCTGAGGCTGTGTTCAGCGATCTGTTCTAATTCATATCTATTATTCAAACCATGGACTTTGGGCCCGAAAACGATGTTTTCATATATAGACAACGGGAATGGGTTGGGCCTTTGAAAGACCATGCCTACTTTTTTACGCAACACGACCAGATCGGTATCCGCATCAAGAATGTTCTCTTTATCAATTAAAATATTCCCCTTGGTGCGCACACCCTCAATCATCTCGTTCATCCGGTTGAATACCCGAAGCATCGTGGATTTGCCGCATCCTGAAGGACCGATTATTGCGGTAATCCTCTTTTCTAAAAAAGCGGCGTTTATCTCTTTTAAGGCCTGGAAACTACCATACCATAAATTCAGGTTTTCGATCTTTATCTTAGGCGTCATCCGAATTTCCCTCTGATATAACCATCGGTGCGTTTATCCCTGGGCGCGGTAAATATCTGATCGGTCTTGTCTAATTCAACCAGCTCTCCGTTCAAGAAAAAAGCGGTCCTGTCACCTACGCGGGCAGCCTGTTTTACGTTATTAGTGACCAGGACTATAGTGTATTTCTCTTTTAGTTTAAGCATGGTCTCTTCTACTTTAGCCGTTGAAATAGGGTCCAGGCCTGAACAAGGCTCATCATATAAAATTACCTCAGGCCCCACCGCTAAGGTCCTGGCTATACATAAACGCTGCTGCTGGCCGCCGGATAATTTATAAGCTGAAACCCCAAGCCTGTCCTTAACTTCATCCCAGATATAGGCCTGCTTTAATGACCGCTCGACTATTTCTTTGAGTTTATTTTTATTGTTTATGCCGTGCATCCTGGCTCCGTAAACCACATTATCGAATATAGACAAAGGAAGCGGCAGAGGCAGGGCAAAAACCATGCCCACTCTTTTTCGTAAAGGCTCTAGATCTATTTTTCTGACATCAAATCCGTCCAATTCTACTTTGCCATTCATCCGGAAATTATACTGAAGCTCATTCATCCGGTTCAGCATCCTGATAAAAGTAGTCTTACCGCTGTTGGACGGACCGATCACGCTTAATATTTCATTGGCCTGGATTTTGAGGCTGACGTCTTTTAACGCCCGCACCTCTTTAAACCAGATATTCAGATTTTCAATATCAAATTTAGTTACCATTTCTTTTTCTTCCTAAATTTATAACGAATTATTATAGCCACCAGGTTCATAAACAAAACTAGCACCAAAAGGACCAAGGCAGTGCCATACCTTATTTTTTCGTCTACATTCGGCACCTGGGTTGAGATAACATAAAGGTGATATGGCAAAGCCATAGCCTGGTCAAAAATTGAGTGGGGTAGCCGGGGCAGGTAAAAAGCAGCTACGGTAAAAAGTATGGGGGCTGTCTCGCCAGCTGCCCGGCCCAAACCTAAAATTGTCCCGGTCAATATACCTGGAACGGCATTAGGCAAAACTATATGCCGGATAGTCTGCCATTTGCTCGCTCCCAATGATAAGCTCACTTCCCGGAAAGAATCAGGCACGCTTTCCAATGCTTCCCGAGAAGCAGTAATGATGATGGGTAAAATCATAATCCCCAGAGTCAAAGAACCGGAAAGAATTGAAGCCCCAAATTTTAAAAATATCACGAATAAAGCCAAACCAAACAAACCATAAACTACCGAAGGAACGCCGGCAAGATTCACAATCGCAAGTTTAATAAGACGGTTAAGAAAATTGTCTTTTGAATACTCGCTTAAATATATCGCGGCGAGAAGCCCTATAGGCAAAGCAAAAACAATAGCTCCTGCAACCAGATACATAGTCCCTACTATAGCCGGGAATATTCCTCCGGCGCGCATCCCCTGCCTGGGGATATCCGTTAGAAACTGCCAGTTTATTGCCGGTAAGCCTTTTTGAATAATAATCACAACTATCAGGCCGACCGGAACTACTATCAAAAGCGTTGCCAGGAATAAAAATAAAAATGCTATTTTTTGAGTTCTTTGGGAATTATGCATTATCTTTTCTTATGCAGGAATAAATCCGCAGTTACATTAATAGCAAAACTAATAACAAATAAAACTATCCCCACGGCAAAAAGGGCAAAATAATGCTCACTGCCGACTACTGCCTCACCCATCTCCGCGGCTATAGTAGCAGTCAAAGTCCTGACCGGTACAAGGATGCTTTGTGGTATTACCGCGGCATTCCCGGTAATCATCATAACCGCCATGGTTTCCCCGATCACCCTGCCTAACCCTAACATCACCGCGGCAAGTATGCCGCTTGAAGCTGCCGGAAGCATCACTCGATAGATAGACTGCCACCGGGTAGCCCCTAAAGCCAAAGCCCCTTCTTTATAAGACTTGGGGACAGAATAAAGCGCGTCTTCGGCAATAGAAACAATGGTCGGCATAGCCATGAATGCCAGCATTATCGAACCTGAAAGAGCGGTTAAACCAGTTGGAAGATGGAAAATATTTTTTACCCAGGGAACTAAGGTCACCATACCGATAAATCCCAGGACCACGCTTGGTATAGCAGCTAATAACTCTATCCCTGTCTTTAACACCTCTTTGGTCTTTGCGGGAGCTACTTCAGCGATATATACCGCGCAACCAACCCCTATAGGTATAGATATGACTGCCGCTCCCAGAGTGACTATAAGCGAACCTAAAATTAAAGGCAAGACGCCTAATTGGGCAGGTTCAGAAATAGGATACCAACTCTTACCAAAAAGAAAACCTCCGGGGCTTATAAATTTAAACAGGGCCAGCCCTTCCTTCAAAAGAAAGAGGAAAATCAATCCTACGAAAATTATAGAGAGCACTCCACAGAGAAATATGATTTTTTCAATTATTAATTCTTTGAGTTTACGCACGAGCACCTATATATGTCCCGACGATACGTCGGGACATTCAACGAGATCCCGCGGAGTAAGGTTAAAATTTCACGAGAAATTTTAACGTATCTTACGTAGCGGGGACGAGCACCTTTTAGATCCTATTTAATCGGAACGAAATCCGTTTCAACAACTATTTTCTGGCCTTCTTTTGAAAGGATAAAATCAATAAATTTATTTGTTAACCCGCCAGGCTGACTATTGGTATACAAAAATAACGGCCTGGAAATAGGATATTTACCATTTATGACATTCTCTATTGCCGGTATCACATACTCCGATTTCTCATCCTTGGCTATAGCAACAGCTTTTTGCTTTGTTGAAATATACCCCATACCATAATAACCTATCGCAGCCGGATTTCCAGCTACCTCATCGGCAATCGCCTGAGAAGAAGAAAGCATCAGCGCTCCGGGAGAGAATTCCTCCCTGGATTTAGGGTCATTCCTCCTCAACACATGTTCTTTAAAATAAACATGGGTGCCGGAATTTACCTCGCGGGATAGAATAACTATTTTTTTATCTTCTCCTCCCAATTCTTTCCAGTTAGTAATCTTACCGGTAAAAATCAGGGCCAGCTCATCCGCAGTAAGTTTACTCACCGGATTTTTAGGGCTGACTACTACCGCCAGGCCATCCAAAGCTACTTTTATCTCAAAAGGAATCACCCCTTTTTGCTTAGCTAAATCAATCTCCTTTTCTTTTATATTCCTGGAGCTCATCGCGATATCGCAGGTGCCGCTGATCAGGCTGGATAAACCGGTGCCTGAACCTCCTCCGGTAACCGCGATAAATTCAGTTGGATTTTGCTCCATATATTTCTCAGCCCAGGACTGGCCCAAATTCACCATGGTATCTGAGCCCTTTATCTGGATCGAATTATTATCTTTAGCGGCAAAAACGGGTTTGAAAAATAAAGCTATAAGCAAAAATAAAAATATTCTTTTAATCATGGCTACTCACTCCCTTGCTAAATATTATTTTTTGTTATCAAATTACTCCCGGGAACCTGAACTATATTTATCTCTGCCCTGTTATATCCTGCGCGGTTATTAGAGGATGACGGTAGCGTTTTTTACCGGAAGTTGATTTTTTATATTGTATCGCCTCTACCGGGCACCACTGTAGGCAAGCCATACAATGCTGACAATTATGCAACCACTCCGGCCTTCCCTCTTTTAACCGGATATTCGCCACAGGGCAGACTTTTTCGCAGAGGCCGCATTTTGTGCAGGCGTCATTTATCCAGAATCCCTTATCCGAATCAGGGATTGTACGCGATCCTGCCCAATACAATAACTTATAAAGCAGTAAATTTATTAGAAATGGCTTTTCTTCAATAGTCACGCGCTTTTGAAGACGGACATATTCAGCTATATTCTTAATCTTGTTTTTTTCATTAGTAAACATTTTTTCCTGCTGCTCATTAGGTATAGCTCCATAAAGTGGAGTGTAATTACCCGGCATAAGCACTGAAAAACCCGCTGCTAATTTTATATCCCGCTTGCAAAGTATTTTTTTGGCCAGAGAATGCGCCCTTCCAGGGAGGCCTCCCAGGGTAGCTACTGAAAAAAAATAAGCCCCGGGCCTTACTTTAATATATTTCAAGAAATCAACTATTATAAGAGGTAAACCGAACATATAAACCGGAAAAACAATTCCCAGCGCGTTATAAGACTCATCCTGATTTTCTTTTAACGCTTTAGTAACCGGATAAACTACGGCGCCGTTTAATTCCTGCGCCAGGTCCCTGGCCACTTTTAAAGAGTTACCGGTAGCGGAAAAATAATAAATTATGGCCTTCATATTCTTTCTCCGAAAAGGTTATTGCCGCCTTTACATGTATTTACACACACGCCGCAGATATACTGGTCTACCAGGCGCAGCTTTTTAAATTCTTTTAATTTCTCAAAACACTTGGCAAAATTGAACTCTTTAGGGCTTTCCTTGATCGCTTTAGCCGGGCATGCCTCT
The DNA here is from genome assembly GCA_018825985.1 of Candidatus Omnitrophota bacterium. GTDB lineage: Bacteria > Omnitrophota > Gorgyraeia > Gygaellales > Profunditerraquicolaceae > JAHKAP01. Next base: position 18,458 of record JAHKAP010000038.1, on the reverse strand, counting down.
ATACAAAGTCGGCACTTTCCGCAATCATCTTTACCGGGCTTATCAATCTTTAAAGGCATATCTGTAAGAATAGTGGCTAACCTGAACTGGCTGCCTAATTCTTTCGTAACCAATAGATTATTCCTGCCTATCCAGCCCAGTCCGGCCCAAAGACCAACTTGTCGATGAGAAAGATGGGCTTTTTGATTCTGCCAGTCAACTATCTGGGACGCTGGAATAGGTAAGGCTAAAAAACCAATTTTTTGAATATGATTACAAACCTTTAAGGCTAACTGGTCCAAAGAAGCATTAACTGTTTTATAATGATGGAAGTAAAGGCGATTTGGCGCATCAATTATTTCCTGCAGGAGGGCATTGGATAATCTCATCCCCAGACAAATTGCCTTATCCAGTTTGTTTAAAGAATTATTCGAAAGCAAAAAATCTTTTTTTACGCTGCTGATATCAGCTACGCCGAATAAATCCGCTCCGTTATCTTGGGCATACTTCTTCAGGCTATTATAACTTTCATTTTTATTCATTAAATTTCTTTAAATACACCATCAGCATCGAAATCGCGGCCGGAGTAACCCCGGAGATCCGGGAAGCCTGCCCTAAATTAATGGGCTTAAATTTATTTAACTTCTCTTTTATCTCCCGAGAAAGGCTTTGGATCTGCGAGTAATCTAAATCAACCGAAATTTTAATTTTTTCCAGGTTTTTAAACTTTGCTACTTCAATTAGTTGCCTTTTTTTGAACCCTTCATATTTTACCTCAATTTCCGCCTGAGCCCAAGCAGATTCTGAGATATCCTTTGATAAACAATTTAAATCCTTTAAATCCGAGAGGTTGACCTGCGGCCTTTTTAAAATCTGTTCTAGGCTCATATTTCTATTTAAAGTAGCTGTATTAAGACCAGATAAAATCCGGTTTATTTCTTTTGAAGGTTTTAATTGGCGGGTTTTTAAAAAAGAAATTCCCCCCGCAATATCTTTTATTTTCTTTTCAGTTTCTAAATAATCCTCATTAGGGACTAATCCTAACTTATAACCGATTTTTCTTAAGCGCAAGTCGGCATTATCCTCACGCAAAATCAAACGGTATTCTACTCGCGAGGTAAACATCCGGTAAGGCTCATTAGTGCCCTTAGTAGTCAGGTCATCGATCAATACCCCGATGTAACTAGTGGAACGGTCAAGAATAACTGGTTCTTGGTTCTTAACTCTTAGGCTGGCGTTAATCCCGGCAATTAGCCCCTGGGCTGCCGCTTCTTCATAACCAGTAGTGCCGTTAATCTGCCCGGCCAGGTAAAGATTCCTGATCAATTTTGTTTCCAGGGTCGGATAAAGCTGGGTCGGCTCGACCACAGTATGTTCAATTCCATAACCAAACCGGATAACCTCAGCTTTTTCTAAACCTTCAATGGAGCGGATCAACTTCAGCTGGACATCTTCAGGAAGGCTGGTAGATATGCCATTGGGATAGATCTCTTTCGTATTTAAGCCCTGAGGCTCTAAGAAAACCTGATGCCTGGTCCGATCTTTAAATTTTACGACCTTATCTTCAATCGACGGACAATACCTTACCCCCGTAGATTTGATCTTGCCGGAATAAAGCGGAGAGCGATCCAGATTATCCAAGATAATTTTATGAGTAGTTTCGTTAGTGTAAGTAATATAACAGGGGGTTTGTTTACGGATTATCTTAGGGGTTGAAAAAGAAAAGGGCTTAGGCGGGTCATCCCCCTGCTGTATGATCAAGCGGGAAAAATCTATTGTATCCTTATTTAAGCGCGCGCAGGTACCGGTTTTAAACCTTAAAAGATTAAAACCAAACCTTTTTAAATCATCTCCCAGTCCGATTGCCGCAGGCTCATTAATCCTGCCTGCGGAATGATGGTTTAATCCGACATGGATAAGGCCGTCTAAAAAAGTACCGGGAGAAATAACTACACAGTCGCTCAAGATCTCTTTATTCTTATCAGTAACTACTCCTCTTACCGTATGATTTTTAATAATGAGATTCTTTACCTGGGCTTCTTTTACCTTTAAGTTTCTTTGCTTTAAAACTGCCTCCCGCATATACTCTTCATACTTATACATATCTATCTGGGCCCGGGAAGACTGCACTGCCGCGCCCTTGGAAGCGTTAAGGATCCGAAACTGGATCCCGCAGGCATCAGCTGCTTTGGCCATTTCACCGCCCAAGGCGTCGACTTCTTTAACCAGCTGGCCCTTGCCTACCCCGCCGATGGCCGGATTACAACTCATTCTGCCGATTGTTTTAGGGTCTAAAGTAATTAAAAGCGTATGTAAGCCCATGCGGGAACTAGCTAAGCCGGCTTCAATGCCGGCATGCCCGGCGCCAATAATTATAACGTCGTAATCCATAATTTAAATTCGGGGACGGTTCTGAAACTGAAGCCAAAGTGTCCCTTTTTTTAATATTTTCTTGTTAGAAATTCATAGTTTAACCGTCTATTATATTGAGGAGGTGATAGATATGCCAAGAATTGCTAGATTGACCATGGATAATACCGCGTATCATATTATCACAAGAGGAAATCAAAAACAATGTGTTTTTAGAGAACCTGCCGACTATGAGAAATATTTATATCTGTTACAAAAATATAAACAACGCTTTAAGGCTAAATTATATTGTTTCTGTTTAATGCCCAATCACATACATCTTCTTATGGATGTTCCCATAAAGACCAGCCTAAATAAAATTATGCGTGGTTTAAACCTTAGCTATACACGATATTTCAACGAAAAATATAATACAGTAGGCCATTTATGGCAGGACAGGTTTAAAAGCAAAATTATACAAAAAGATAGCTACTTATTGCAGTGTATAGAGTATGTAGAAAATAATCCGGTAAGAGCTTCTTTAGTAACCCAAATAGGCAGATATCGCTGGAGCAGTTATTTTGCCAGAAAAGAGGAATGGACTCTTTTAGATAATTTATTTTCGATCTAAGGGGACACTTTAAGATTGTTTTCAGAACCGTCCCGGGCAAATTTTACAAGAAGGGGCATTATCTGGCTGCCTTGCATTTCACCTAAGGAGCCAAGTTTAGCGGCTTTTTCAGAAAAACTCAAAGATCCGTCCGGTGTAATACCAGCGCCTGAGATCAATAAAGGCAGGGCCTGGGAAGAATGAGCTTTTTTAAGGCAGGGAGTAGAGTGATCCGATGTAACACAAATTATAAAATCTTTAAAATCTATCTCCGGGATCAGTCCGGAAAAAAAGAACTTATCGATCATTTCAATTACCTTTTTTTTCCTGACAAAATCTCCGTCGTGCCCTGGCTCATCCGGACCTTTAATATGAATGTATAAACCTTCATAGCGTTTCAACGCATCCAGAATAACTTTTGCCCATATAGTATAATCAACATCCAAATGCCCGGTTGATGAAGGTATGTCTACAATATCCATACCGGTCAAAAGAGCAATGCCTCTTTCTACCGGCATCTCTACGAAAGATCCCATTCTTATATTATTATACAAACTGCTAAAAGATGGTAATTCCGGCAAAGAATCTCCGCAGGAGCGGGACAGAACCATATTCGCCTGAGGCAAATTTAAAGAGACCCTTTTTTTATTTATTGCTGAATTATTTAAAACTTGATGGGATTTTTGGGTAAATTCGTTTAAAAGACTTGCTGCTTCAACGGCCTCAAGAGAATCTTCGAACCCCGGCATAGGTCTTGATTCCTGCACAGAATTATTAAATTTATCCAGGGCCCGGCTAAACAAACCATCCCTGGCATAAGCCGGATCGGTATTAGTAATATGGCCGGATAAGCTTGAATGCATACCCCTTATTACCAGTACTCCTCTATGCCCGGCTGTATTTTTAAATTCAAAGGTGGCGTTGGAAAGTGTTACTTTAGAATTTATTTCTTTAGCCAGATTACCGGCTTCCTCAAGAGTTAAGCTCCTTTTTACCCTGCGGTCTCTAATGGCCAAACCGTCATATTCTACTGCGGCAAAATTAACCCTTATCGCAAGATTACCCTTACAAACATTTAAGCCTTCGGCAAAGGCTTCTAACGGCCCACGTCCAGTGTAATATTTTAAAACGTCATAACCTAAAAGGCTGATTACCGCGACATCCGATTCCGGCGAGATATCTTTTCCTACAGGAAATACGGTTCCGGTTAGGCCGGATTGGGCGAGACGGTCTAAATTAGGGGTGAGCGCCGCCTCAAGAGGAGTTTTATTGCCTAGTTCTTTTATAGGCAGATCGCCTAAGCCGTCTAAGATTATATATAATATTTTCTTCAATTGGCCCTAGGCTAACACTTGGAATATCCGCAGACCTGGCATTTAACGCAACCTTCCTCATGGCGCAACGTCCCCCCGCAATCCGGGCATACTCCGACAATATCCCCGCCATGAGCAGCTGTCTTATCCAAGAGAGCAACTTCATCATGAGAATGTTTCATTGCCAGCTCAGCGATAGTAATAGCCTGAGTAGAAACCTGTTTATTTATCAGCCTTTTCTCAATTACCCGGGCAATAGCGTCAGCGCAAGAGAAAATACGCTGTCCTTTTTCCCATGACGGAGAAGGACAGCGGATATTGCGTAATTGTTCGATTATCGACTTTACTTCTATGCCGGAGCGAAACCCTAAAGATACCAACCTGCCGATTGCCTCCAGCTGGGACGCGGCGCATCCGCCGGCCTTGCCCATCTGAGTAAACAATTCAAAAGGGTTTCCTTCCTCATCGATATTAATAGTAACATAAAGGTTACCGCATCCGGTAGCAACTTTAGTGGTAGTGCCTATAATGACTTCCGGCCGGGGGCGGGGAGCGATCTCTTTAACCGGCAGAATCGCTTCCTGGGCTTCTTTTTTATCTTTGTGGGCGATATTTAATACCTGCTCCTCGCGGCTGCGGTCGCGGTATATGGTAATGCCTTTACATCCCAGCTCATAAGCCAAAAGATAAGACTTCCTGATCTCATCCACGCTTGCGTCATGATGAAAATTAACGGTCTTGGATACGGCGTTATGAACATATTTCTGGAATGCCGCTTGCATTTTAACATGCCATTCCGGGGCTATGTCATGAGCGGTTACAAATACCTTTTTTACATCCTCAGGCACTTCCTCAATATCTTTAACCGACCCGGTTTCGGCGATCTTTTCCATTAATTCCCGGCTGTAGAAGCCTCTTTCTTTAGCTATCTCCTCAAATAAAGGATCTATCTCAACCAATTTATCATTATCCATTACATTGCGGTAATAGACTATGGCAAACAATGGCTCGATCCCCGAAGAACAAGGTCCGGCAATAATACTGATGGTCCCGGTAGGCGCGATAGTAGTCAGGGTGGCGTTACGCAGTTTCCTGCCGCCTTCTTTCTTATCATAAATACTCCCTTTAAAAGCCGGGAATACGCCTTTTTTACTGGCCAGATTTTCAGATTCCAAGAAGCCTTCATTAAGGATAAAAGACATCACCTTTTCGCCTAAATACACCGCTTCATTGCCATCATAAGGAATGCCCATCCGGATCAAAAGACTGGCCCATCCCATGACCCCTAAACCGATTTTGCGGGTCATCTTGGTGGCTTTTTCGATCTCGGGGATAGGATACTTGTTCACGTCAATAAGATTATCCAGGAAACGCACAGCCAAATGGGTTATATCTTTTAATTTCTCCCAATCAATTTCGTATTTTGGACCTGTTTTTTTATAGATTCGGTCCAGATTTATCGAGCCCAGATCGCAACTCTCGTAAGGAAGGAGCGGTTGTTCTCCGCAAGGGTTGGTACTCTCGATCTTGCCTAATTTCGGAGTAGGATTATCCTGATTAACCTTATCAATAAATAAAACGCCGGGTTCGCCGTTTTTATGGGCCTGTTTAACAATCAGATCAAAAACTTCGCGGGCATGCACTCTCTTTACTAATTCATTGGAGTGAGGATCAACCAGATCATGCTCCTGGTTATTCTCTAATCTCTTCATAAAATCATCGGTGATCGCTACCGAAATATTGAAATTATTAATCTCTTTATTGTTCTCTTTGCAGGTCACAAATTCCAAAACATCCGGGTGGTCCACTCTTAATATCCCCATATTCGCGCCCCTGCGCGTACCGCCCTGTTTAACCGCTTCAGTAGCCGCGTCATAAACCTTCATGAAAGAAACCGGTCCTGAAGCAACGCCGCCGGTAGATTTGACTACCGAATTCTTAGGCCGAATACGGGAGAACGAAAATCCTGTCCCTCCGCCGGACTTATGGATCATGGCGGTTGCTTTTAAGGTCTCAAATATTGACTCCATCGAATCGCATATCGGCAGGGTAAAACAAGCGCTCAATTGGCCTAATTCCCTCCCGGCATTCATCAAGCAAGGAGAATTAGGGATGAATTCCAGGGCGGTCATAACCCGGAAAAAATCATCTGCGATCTTAGAGATATCTTCTTCTTTTAAATCATATTTTCTATCGGCTTCGGCTATCGCCCGGGCTACCCTTCTAAACATATCTTCAGCGGTCTCAATAACCTTGCCGTCAGCATCTCTTTTTAAGTACCTCCTCTCTAAAACTTTTAGCGAATTCTCAGAAAGCCTAAGCGTCATGTTATGCCTCCAAAAAATAAAAACAGGTTATTAAATAATGTTATTTATGAAGCTTAAGTATATCCTTTAGATTATTGTTTGTCAATAAAAAAATACAATATATGGTATATTTTCTCACGAGAGGCACAATAAATTGTATAAGAGCCTCTATGGAATAGAGGCAGGAAGAGCTATTGGTTTTTTAAAGCGCTACATGACTCACGGATCACCAATTCCGTGGGCATCAAGATCTTTTTTACTTTATGTTCCTGCTTAGGGTCCATGAGGATCATTAATTCTTTTACTGCATCCTGGGCCATTTTTACCAACGGTTGCCTTACCGTAGTCAGGGAGACTGGGCCATAAAGCCCTGAAGGATTATCATCAAAACCGACTACCGATAGATCCGCAGGAATTTTCAAACCTGATTCCATAGCAACCGTCATTACTTCCAGAGCCATAGAATCTGAAGCCACAAAAATTGCCGTAGGCCGATCCGGCATTTTTATCAATTTTTCCGCCGCCTGCCTGGCCTGACCCCGAGAGTAATCCGTCTCAATGATATATTCATCCCGGACCGGAATTTTATTCTTTTTTAAAGCCTGCTTATAACCTTCCAGGCGCTGTAGGGCAGCCTGGGTAATCATATCTCCCGAGATATGGGCAATTTTCTTATGTCCCAGGTCTATCAAATATTCTACTGCCTTTGCAGCCCCGGACTGATTATCCAATGCCAAACAGGTAACTTCTAAATCCCGAACATAGTTATTTATTACTACCAGAGGTATAGAGTTACTGAATGCTTCCTCTACCTGATGCCGGTTAGAAATAATATCCGCGAAAATTATCCCTCCTACACCCTTTTGATTAAAAGATAATTTACCGTCAATAATATGCAGCAGTAAATCTAACTTCAGCGCCTCGCAGAGCGTCCCAATGCCACGAATCAATTCCAAAACATAAAATGAATAAAACATCCCCTCGTAACGCGGTATTACCAGGGCTACAACATTACTCCTGCCGGTTGCCAAGCGTTGGGCAAAAACCGAAGGCTGAAATTTAAGTTGCTTTACCGCATCCAGGACCTTGATCCGGTGGCTCTCTTTTACCGAAGAGAATTTATTAATTACCCGTGAGACCGTACTGATAGATACTCCGGCTAAACGGGCGACATCTTTGATTGATATATTCTTGGAATTGGTTTTTTTTGTCCTGGTCATTACCTTAAGACTACATCGCCTATAGTTATAGGCGCAGATTCGCTTTTAATATCACAGGCGGTTATATCGCGGCGAACCCGGATAGCCTCGATAACAGCAATCTCTTTATTTTCTTTATTGTATATTTTAAATATATCGCCAACCCTGACCCCCGACTCATATCCCAAGCTTATAATCAAAAATTTATTTTCCTTATTAACCAGGGATACTTTACCTTTTTGGTTATAATTTAACGGCGTTGAGGAAATTTCTTTTTGCGGACGCACCACAATCGCAGGTAATTCTACCGACTCTTTCTTATCCTGAATTGCCTCCGGGGATTGATAATCCTGGGCCGCCTGCCGTTTTAATACATTCATCAGGGCTGATTGCGTCTGCGCCTTATTTAAACTGCGCTCGAGTTCGCTATTCTTTACCTCTAGTTCAGCCACTTTTTCTTCCAGTTTAGATTTACGGACAGAAACCCCTTCTAACTGACGACGGAGACCTACGCTATCCCTCCTTAAATCCCTTATTTCTTCCTGTATTTTAAACTTATCGTTCTTCTCCCTGACCAGTTCCTGGGTCAGGGCATCCGCGATCTGCTGATTATATTCAAGCTGGTGCTTTATATCGGTATTTTGCATTTCCAGATTTTTTAACTCCAGGACCAAAGAAGTCTTTTCTCTCTGTAATTGTTCGTTGGCGACCTTACCCATTTTTAATTCATTGCGCAGATTATCTAATTTCAGCTCTAACTCTGCCTTGGCCTTTAATATCCCTGCCCAATAGGTATCTTCTGTAGTAGAAGTTGAAACCGGCCTCAAAACTTCTTCCTTGGCTTCCTTTTGCTCCGTTACTAAGGGACGGCTCTGTAACCTTTCCACTAGGGCATCTTTTTCCTTGTTTAAGTTATCATATTGTCTTTGAACATCAGATTTATCCCTTTTGGCTTTATCTAAATCCCGGGACACCTTTTCTAAATCATTACTCATTAAGCCGATCTTTTCTTCCAGGCGTTTACTATCCTTTAAAGTATTATCGATCTTGGCAAGCAATCCGGATTTCTCATTTTGCAAAGCATCCCTATCGCGCTCTACTGCCTGCTTAGAAACCATAACCTGCAGATTTATAAAAAGACTAACTACCAGTATAACTGCAAGGCCGGTTATGATAAGCTTTATCTTCTGTGGCATATTATAAACCTTCCTTTCTTATTCCATTTGAGCGAACACTCTCTGCATCACCAATCCCGCGGCCCCTAAGGCCACAGCATTCTCTCTCAACTGGGAATAAACGATCTTTAGATCTTCGGTAACTTCTCTAAACGACCAATCTTTCACGGACAAAGTTACTTTATTTAAAAAATCTTCACCCGCATCTTCTAATCCGCCTCCGATAACCACTATTTGGGGATTAAGCATATTTACTAATGAAGCTATTTTTATGCCCAGCCTTTTAGCTGCCGAGTCCAGGGTTGAAATAGCAATTTCATTTTTAGAACGGAGGGCGATAAATACGCTTTTTAAATCTACATTATCAATATTGGATGAGGTCAGCTTAAAAAACCTCTCCGCCGCCTCTTTATCCTTAGCCAGCATTTCTTTAGCCTGGCCAACTATGCCCAGATCCATTTCCCAACGTTTAATAAAACATGGATTTCCGCTTGAGCAGCTGAAAAGATCCTGTTCTTTATAATTATAAATAGATACCTCACCGGCATACCCTTTAGCTCCCCTATAAATCTGGCCATTGATCATTATGCCGCAGCCTACTCCGGAGAACATATAAATAATATCTTTAACATCTGAATCCATGTTAAACCAGTGCTCGCCAAAACAGGCGCTGGTAGCGTCATTTTCAATTAAGGTAGGCAGGTTGAATTCCCTTTCAATCAGTTCCCTCAGAGATAGGTCAACTGAGGCGTAGGTATAATAATGGTCCATTTTCTGCGGCCAATGTATGGAACCATCTTCCTTATTAATAAGCCCTGCCATTCCTACGCCTATACCTTTGATATCGGCGGCATATTCCTTGGAGCGCCGCAGGATCTCCCGGATAAGCTCCAAAAGACACTCGGCAATTTCATTAACTGAAGCTCTGGGGCGGGCAATCTGGGTCTTGGTAATTATATTGCCTTTTAGATCAACTAATAGCCCGACCATATTCATTAAGTTTAAACCCACCCCGATTACATATCCACCCTGGGGATTTAAATCCAGTAGCGTCGGCCGCCTTCCGCCTTCTGAACGGTCTAACTCTTTCTCGTGTACAAAGTTATGTCTAATGAAATCATCTATATAATTAGAGATAGTCACTACGTTGATACCTATCTCTTTAGAGATATCCGGCCGGCTTATAGGCCCGCGCCTTCTAAGTATCTCCAATATATCGATGTTACGCCTTTCTTTTTCGGAAAAATCCTCTTTCTGAAAATTCAACTCATGCATTATTATTTACACCTTTCATTGTGGAATTATTTTAAATTATACTACCAATAATAGTATTATAAGTCAAGGTTTTTTCAAACCGCATGTTTACTAAACCATGCTCAAGTACCCTTTTCCCTGCCTTAAGGGGTTAACGAAAGATTCGATCCGGTCTTCTCCCTGGCTTTGATGTAAATCCATGTGTCCTTTTCTTGATGGAGGATACATAATTTCAACTTTAGGCAGAAAAATATCATTTTCATTCTGCTCTCTTACTATGGCTACCCTGCCTCCATTTAAAGTAACCACGCTGCCAACCGGCCAGACGCCCATTATAGAAAAAAACTTACTTACCATTTGAGGCTGGAAAAACCTCTCTTTCTCTTTATTGATCAGGTCATAAATAACATTCGGCGGATAATCCGCCTTATAGCTGCGTCTCTGGGCCAGGGCATCATAAACGTCGCATATCGAAACTATAATCGAGGCAATATGCGGAATGCAGGAAAATGAAAGTTTGGGGTAACTTTTCGCATCCTGCCTCATATGATGCTCAAAAGCGACGATCAACGGCAGAACTCCAAGAGTTTCGGTATGTTTTAAAAGAAGTCGGGCGCCCAAAAGCGAATGGCTCCTCATATTTTTAAATTCATCCTCTGTAAGTTTATCTGTCTTCTTTATGATCTTGCGGGAAATATAGATTTTACCTATATCATGGAATAATGCGGCTGTTCCGATATCCAACACATCTTCCTTGGAGAAGCCCAGCTTGGTTGAGAAATACATTGACAGGATAGAAACATTCAAAAGATGAATAAATGTGCCGGTATCATAACGCTTAAGGGTAATAAGTTTTAGTATCTCATTATATTTAACGGCCATATTTTCCGCAATATTGTTTATCGCAAACCTTAAAGGAAGGTAATTAAGATCCTGTTCCCCGAGCACGCCGTCCAGGGAATCCGTCACCTGGTCCAAGGAGCTCTCGTAAAGACTGAGGTAACTAATGGATTTGTTCGCCGCCACGCTGAGTGAATCGACGGCTCCAGCCGAATTAAGCTTACCTAATGTTATATTCCTGACTCCCGATAGATACAACGCCTCCTGGGGATTCTTTTTCACCTCTTCCTTGTCAGAGTCACCCGCCAGAAAACCGACAAATTTTGCCAGTTCTTCTTTCTGGAGGGCTCCGGAAAAAATTATTTTTTCCACTCCTCTAGCTTTTAAATAACTGATTGTCGACTTGGCTGTTTTGCTAAACTCAAAAAAAATCTCTTTTTCAAAAACAAATTCATCTCCCACGATGCCAATGATCACCTCCTGCCGATTAATAAGAACCCCCCGGAGACTTTCATAAGCCTTATCAAGAAATTTGTTAAAACGAGGGTGCATTGCAGTGTAAAGTTTTATCACCTGCAGCAACGAAATCAGGTCTCTTAACGCATTTTCTATATTATTCGGCATTCCATTTACGCAACACTTCTCTCGCCTTTAGCCTTAACGCCCTATTCCAAAAAAACATTTTCCTGGAAAAACCAGCGAGAAAAGCGCTTGCCTCCTTTAACTCTATTTCTTCAACCAGCGAAATACGCTCTATAATAACCCCATTGCTTCTTCCAAAGGAGTTGGGAATATCAAAAAGCATCTGCAGCGCCTCTTTTAGCATCTCTTGATCCCGCATTATGACTTGCAGGGCCTCCTTCTTTAAAGCGTTATTCTCTCTGGTAATAATCGAGAAGAGAAATTCTTTATCAAAATTAGAGCATTCTTGCATCGCCCGCAACGCTTCTATTTTTATGTATTCGTTACAAGAATAAAATAAATACTTCAGCACATCCAGAGAAACCAGAGAATCAACATGTTTCAGATCCTCGATCATATTTACCAATAGATCTATATCAGCCCTATTCTGCTCCAATTTATTACGGAATCTTTCCAGGTCTCCTGGAAAAAGCCTGAAAAACAAGCTCAGGGCCTGCTGATTAACTTTTTTATCATTAAAGATCTTTTCTAGGTAAAAATCATACCCTGCCGAACTTTTTTCGATGCTTTCGATCAACGGTTTGATGCTCTGATTGAAAGGTTGTTCAAATACTGCAGCTTCCAAAAAACTTCCAATTCGATCATCTATTTTCTTGAAAATGCGCCTGCAGTCTGGATTTTCACTTGTTTTGCGCCTGGAGACTTCTATTAAATTCTTCAGGTATTCAAAATCCCGATTAGCAATAATTGTATCCCAATCTTCCATTACTTTCTCTAAAAGCATAGAAAGCGCGCCATCATCTTTTTCTTCTATGATAAGGTTTAAAAGAATAAAGCGGTAATTACGGTCCACCTGGTCCCGGTCAAAGGCTATTTTGTCTTCTAAAGAACTATTTTCCCTCAAAGCAGAAAGCATATTTTGGTAAATCTCAGGGATATGGATATTATCCGAAGCTGAGAAAAGTTTTTCTATCTTTTCTTTTATCCGGGATGCCCCGCTGGCCGGAGATATATCTCTGGCCTTATCAAAGACAGTAGAGACTATTGTCTTATGTTTATCCTTTCCGGCCAGTTGAGAAAATAACCTTAGGCCTACTGGGCCGAAATCATCATCCAGAGATAATTTGTTCCAAAGGACATTTGCCAGATCTTTCTCGTCTAATCCAATGAAAAAACTCTGAAGGCTTAAAAGCTGCGCCTCATCAAGCTCGCCCCTGTATTTCAAGGCTGATTCCAGCAACTCCTGGCAGCATTTATTAAACTTCTCCTTCTGATTAACTTTTAGATAATTCATAAAATCGCTCATGCTTTTCCGTAGCCTCTCGTCTGTTACCAGGTCATTAATCTTTATCTTGGCCACGATAATCTGGAAGTTATCCGCAAACTCGTTAATCTTCCGGGTCTCGTTATGATTTATTGAACTCTCTACCAGGCTAAACCAAGCCTCGTTAAATCCTTCGCCTTCTTTATCAATCAATAAGGAAGAATAATCCAGTTCTTCAATTGTAAAATGCGTATTATCGTTCCGGCTAAAAATCCTATCTACCCCTCCCTGTTTTAAGATTTCAAGCGGAGGCAAAGATATCCTGTCCAGAAGTACCACTAGTTCCTGCCCAGTGATACCCCGCTTAAATTCAATGCTTTTTATTTTACGGCGATGAAGTATTTTCACCAACTCATCATACCAACTGGTTTTAGAAAAGGTTTTATCGTCTATTACTAAGGAGTTAGGAGTTATAACGACTTTCAGAGGGTTCAGAAAATCAAAAAGCGGGTCGATCTTCCGCTTTAAATCTTCGATATAACGCATGAAGAAAGGGTGGGATTTAGTATAAAGCAGGGCGCCATTTACAGCTATCTTAAAACTTTTAAGAAATTCTGCTAAGAGCTCTTCTTTATTTATCGGCATATACCCTAAAAAGTTTTGTTCATTTTTACTATTTTACTACTAAATACCCCTTTCTCCAATGCAATTTTATCATTTTGAATACTATCTTAGATTGACTATTAAATAAAAATTGTTATAATTGAATAAATCGGTATCTTGGTTCATGCCGCCGATGTAGCTCAGTTGGTAGAGCAGGACTTTCGTAAAGTCAAGGTCGGTGGTTCAATTCCACTCATCGGCTCCATAAAAATATTTAAATGTCCCATTTCCGGAAAATATTAAAGAACAGGAATTTTTTTCTCCTCTGGATAGGCCAGATCATATCCCAACTGGGCGACCGCTTGGGCCAGATGGCCTTGATCGCGCTTGTCTACTCAAGAACTCCAGGTTCGGCGATAGAGATCGCCAAAATACTCTCCTTTACCATAATCCCGGTTTTTATCATCGGGCCTATAGCCGGCGTATACGTAGACAGATGGAACAGGCGCCGGGTTATGTATACTTGCGATCTATTAAGGGCAGCTCTGGTCCTGACCATCCCTTTATTTTTATTCTACAGCAAAAACCTGACTTGGGTAATTTACCTGATCATTTTCCTGGTTTTTTCAATCGGCAGATTTTTTGTCCCGGCAAAACTATCCATAATCCCCGACCTGGTAGATAAAAAAGATCTGCTTATGGCCAATTCACTGGTCAATACCACCGGGATGATCGCGGCAATCTTAGGATTCGGAGTCAGCGGCGTGATAGTGGAATGGGTAGGAGCTAAAAGCGGATTTTATTTAGACTCCTTAAGCTTCCTGATCTCCGGATTATTGATATTCTCGATCGTCAAAAAGGCAAGCGCCCAGCTCAGCCTTAAAGAAGTAAGCAGAGAAATAGTCGATGTGATCAAAAAATCAGTATTTGCCGAAATAAAAGAAGGTACCCTGTATTTTATCAGGAATAAAAACATCCGGTTTACTACCGGGATAATATTTACCCTCTGGTCGGCGCTGGGCGCGGTTTATGTGGTAATAATAGTTTTTGTCCAGAAGAACCTGCATTCAGCTACTAAAGACTTAGGGCTCTTAGCTATGTTCTTAGGTGTAGGCCTACTCCTGGGATCTTTGGCTTACGGCCGCTTCGGCCAGAAACTCTCCCAATACAAAATAATATTCATCTCGCTTACCTTGACTGGGATAATACTGGTCGCCTTTGCAATTGGGATAAATAGTTACCCTTATTTCCCGCTAGCAATGGGCCTTTCGCTTATCCTGGGACTGATGATCTCCCCAATTATGATAGCCTCTAATACCATTATCCACCGGGTAAGCGAAAACCATATGATGGGAAAAATCTTCAGCTCGATGGAGATAGTGATGCATCTGGGCTTCCTGATTTTCATGTTTATCAGCAGCCTGTTGGCGGACAAAATACCTCCTTTATTTATACTTACTACCGTAGGCGGTATTATCACTACTCTAGGTATAATTAATTTAATTATCAATCACAAACTCTCATGGTTAGATTAAAGGAATTTAAAGATAATACTAAAAACGTCCTGATCCAGCCTGCGCCTTCATCATCAAAGGTTTATATACCTTTAAGCCAGCACATCGGTAAACCCTGCGCGGCCTTAGTAAAAATAGGTGAAGAGGTAACCCTGGGCCAAAAAATCGCCAATGTTCAAGCGCAGGTATACGCCCCCATCCATTCTTCCATCTCTGGAAAGGTGGTTGATATACAGAATTGGCCGCATCCCGCCATCGGCCGCTGTAAAACAATAGTTATCGAAAACAATTTTAAGGATTCGCCGTCTACTATCCACCAGCCGCTATCCAGCCAAGATCAACTAACCTCCCAGCAAATCCGGGATATTATATTCGAAGCCGGTATTGTGGGCATGGGTGGAGCGGGATTTCCCACCCATATCAAACTTAACCCTCCCAAACAGATAGACACCCTGATCATTAATGCCGCGGAATGCGAACCGTTTCTTACTGCCGACAGCAGCCTGATGGTCGAAAAAACCCAAGAGATCCTGCTGGGTATAGGACTAACCGCTAAATGCGTAGGGGCGAAAAATGTGTATATCGCTATTGAAGATAACAAGCCAGAGGCAATAAAAAAATTTCAATCGGTCAGCGGTTTACGGTCAGCGGTTTACGAACACCAACCAAACACAAAAAACCAAAAACCTCTAAATACAATAGTTTTAAAATCGCGTTACCCGCAAGGAAGTGAGAAACAACTGATAAAAAATATATCGGGCAAAGAAATACCCCGGAATAAACTTCCCTTTGATTTAGGGGTGGTAGTCCAGAATATAGCCACGGTATTCGCGATTTATGAAGCGGTTTATCTAAATAAACCTTTATATGAAAGGGTCATTACGGTAACCGGCAGTTGCCTTACAAACCCCAAGAATGTTCTAGCCAGAATCGGTACCCCCATTAAAGACCTGATTGATTTCTGCGCTCCGGTAAAAGAAAAACCGGCTAAAATAATAATCGGGGGGCCGATGATGGGTATTGCCCAATATACCGATACTGTCCCAGTTATTAAAACTACTACCGGAATCATTCTGTTTAATGCAAAGGAGGCTTCAGGGCAAGAAGAAGATTTCTGTATCCGTTGTGGAGAATGCATAAGGGAATGCCCGGTGGGACTGATGCCCTGTTTGATTAACCTGGCTTCGGAAAAACAACTCTGGGAACAAACTAAAGTAAATGGGGCATTAGACTGCGTTGAATGCGGGATATGTAGTTACGTCTGCCCGGCAAATCGTAACTTGGTCCAATCCATAAAAAGAGCAAAGAAAAAATTACTATGAACCCCGCACCTTCTAAAAGATTAAATCACTTTAAGACAAATGGTTTTAGAATTATGAATAAAAGGGAAGGTGCGGGATGAAAGAACCTTTACGCTACGGCCTGATCCTGGGACTGATCTGCTTTTTGGCTGCCGGGCTCTTATCTCTGGTAAATTTTATCACCACCCCCAAAATCATGGCCCAAGAAGCCCTGGAGCTGGAAAACAGTTTAAAAGAAGTCATCCCTGGGGGGATTTTATTTGAACCACTTAGATCAAATAACGAAACCGCTTATTACAAAGTATTAGATAAAAATAAATTATTGATCGGCGTTATTTTTAAAACTTCAGCCCGGGGTTATTCCGGAGTTATAGACACGCTCGCAGGCATGACTATTGAAGGCAAGATAATCGCGATAAAAGTTTTAAACCAGAATGAAACTCCCGGATTAGGCAGTAGGATAACCGAACCGGATTTTACCGGCCAGTTTAAAGGCAAATTTGACTCTGATCTTAAGAATATCCAGGCTATTACCGGAGCAACTATATCTTCAAAAGCAGTCATTGATTCAGTTAAAAATAAGGCATCTGAAATTATGGAATTATTAAAAAATGCAAAATAAACTTATTGTATCTTCTTCGCCCCACATCCACACCCGGGAATCCACTAGACGGATAATGTGGCTGGTAATTATCAGCTTAATCCCGGCGGGCCTTTCCGGAATATATATATTCGGGCTCAGCGCGTTACGAACGATTATGCTGGGAATAACCTCTGCATTAATCAGCGAACTGCTCTTACAAATACTCTTCAAAAGAAAAAATACTATTCTTGACGGAAGCGCCTTTTTAACCGGGTTACTCTTAAGTTATAACCTCCCCGCGAACACCCCTTTTTGGCTGCCCATTGCCGGCTCTTTTTTTGCTATCGCCATAGGCAAATTTGTTTTTGGAGGTTTAGGTCAGAATATATTCAATCCGGCATTGGCAGGAAGGGCTTTTTTGGTTGCTTCCTGGCCAAAATATATGACTGCTTTTACCTTGCCGGCATACGCAAAGGGCTGGCTTAATTATGATGCTATAACCCAGGCAACCCCCCTGGCCTTGATCAAAAAAGGTAAAGCTTTAATTGATACGACTTATCTTGATTTATTTCTGGGAAATAAAAGCGGCTGTATTGGAGAGGTATGCATACTGGCCCTTATTTTAGGAGCAGCGTTCCTTTTTCTTAAAGGCTATATCTCCTGGCACATCCCTTTTCCTTATATAATAACCGTAGGTTTATTGGCCTATATATTCGGGCCAAAAGGTTATTTTAGCGGAGACTGGTTATCCCATATTCTTTCCGGCGGGCTAATATTAGGCGCTTTTTTTATGGCTACGGATTATGTTACTTCTCCTTTAACCCGTAAGGGACAGGTTTTTTTCGGCATCGGCTGCGGTTTGATCACTATAGTTATCAGGTTATGGGGCGGGACTTCCGAAGGAGTATGCTACTCGATACTGATGATGAATGCGGCAGCGCCGATCATTGATAGGTATACTAAAAGCAGGATATATGGAACAAGATAAATGAATAATTCTTATAGAGAATTTATAAAGGGGGTTATCAAAGAGAATCCGACCTTTGTCCTGGCCCTGGGGCTCTGCCCTACCCTGGCAGTGTCTGTTTCGGTAATTAACGGGATAGGCATGGGCATTGCTTCAACTTTTGTCCTGCTGGGTTCAAATATAATCATATCTTTAATCAGAAATTTTATCCCGGGTAAAATACGTATCCCTTGTTTCATAGTAGTGATCGCCACTTTTGTTACTATTACCGAATTGGCAATGAAAGCTTATAGCCCGGCGCTTAACCGGGCATTAGGGATTTATGTTCCACTGATCGTGGTAAATTGCATTGTCCTGGGCAGGGCTGAAGCCTTTGCCAGCAAAAACAACTTATTAAATTGCCTGCTGGACGGCTTAGGTATGGGTATTGGTTTTACCTTAGCCTTGATTCTGATTTCAGCTATACGGGAATTATTAGGCACCGGCCGGATTATGGGCTATAGCCTGATCGGGAATCTTGAACCAATATCATTAATAGCTATGCCTTCGGGCGCATTAT
>JAHKAP010000037.1 GCA_018825985.1 Candidatus Omnitrophota bacterium | reverse complement strand
CTTGGCAGTTAGCCAAGGAGAAAAAACCTGATTTAGATAAACGGCTATTGATGACTCCTGCTGTTGACCTGGATTTACTGCTTAACTATTATCTTACTTTTTTTGCTCAAGGGGGTAAGAATGTGTTGACCGATCCCTAAACATCAGGCCGCTTTTTAAGCTACGCCTTGATGTTACAACAGTATGGTCTGCGGCCTCTAAATTATTATTTTCATACCGCAGCGCTCTCGTCTGACAGCCGCCATGTAAATCCGATCTTTTCTTAGGAAATCTTTATCTTCTCCAAGCTCGATAGCGGGACAACCGTAACATTGCGGCCCAAAGGATATTCTTCCTTGCCCGGATAAATGACCCAAAGGTGCTTTAAAGATAGCTCCCTTAATCCGGAGCGCATTGACGGCGTAAGGGTTGGAGCCTGAGCATATTTCATCTCGATTCCGTAAAGTTTCCCCTTCTTCTCAAACACCAGGTCAAGCTCAGCGGCAGAATGCACCCCCCAGAAAAACGCCTCATCTTCTTTAATCTGCAGCGCCTTAATTGCCTCCTCTAAAGCAAACCCTTCCCATGAGGCGCCAAGCTTGGGATGTGACAATACGTCCTTTTTCTCCTCTAATGAGAGTAACGCATGCAAAACACCTGAGTCGCGGAAATAGATCTTCGGTCTTTTGATAATCCTTTTCTTGGTATTATAATACCACGGCCGCAACTGACGGACCATAAACGTCCCGGAAAGTAAATCCAGATATCTTTGTGCGGTATGATCCGAAACCCCTAAGCTCTTGCCTATCTCTGAAGCGCTAAAAATCTGGCCGTGATAATACGCAAGCATTCTCCAAAAACGGCCTAATGATTTAGCCGGTATACTGAACCCTAGCTGCGGTATGTCCCGCTCTAAAAAAGTAGCAATAAAATCCTGACGCCACTGATACGAAGCCGCTTCGCTTGAGGCCAAAAAGGACCTTGGGAAGGTGCCTCTAATCCATAATTTTTCTGTTCTCCCATAACCCACAAGATTCAGATTAAAGCCGCCTATCTCTAAATAGCTAATGCGCCCAGCCAAAGATTCCGAAGATTGCCGTATCAGGTCTCTTGATGCGCTTCCTAAAATCAGGTATTTCGTCTTGACCGAGCGGTCGGAGAGAACTCGAAGCACAGGAAATAAGTCAGGAGCCCTTTGGATTTCGTCAATAATGACTAGCCCCTCGATACTTTCCAAAGCCAACAAGGGTTCCCCGATCCGCTGGATATCTCTGGGGTTTTCAAGGTCAAAGATAGTTGCCTGCGAAGGATATTGGGAAGAAAACTGGCGGGAAAGAGTAGTTTTGCCGCATTGCCTCGGCCCTAAAATTGCAACGACAGGATTATTCTTAAGAAGTTTATTTAACAGGCCGACCTCAGCGGCTCTTAGTATCTGCATACTTCAAGTCTACCATGAAATTTCGATATGTCAATACGAAATTTCATGCTTGTCTTGCAGGATACACTTAGCCTGAAACTACAGAAACCTGAGTTATATGCCGCAATCGATCCCGAAAAGAAAAAAGCCACCTTTACTTTTTTACCAAAAACCGCGCCGGACAAGAGAAACAACTCTTTAACGCGTAAAGGGAAAGAAAAAGCTCTGATCAGTTAAATCAATCAAAGCTTTATGCCTCTCTCTTATATGAATGAGAGAGAACTTATTGGTAGCCCTTGTCCGTATCACTACGGCAAGGTATCTCTTATTTAAACAGGTGTATTATAGCCGCAATACCTTGTTATATCAAGAGATTTTCGAGTTCAGGGATAGATTTTCACGGTGATTTCTGGAGTAGCGAGCAGTTATTTTGAGTGTTGAGTGGGCAAAAATTGGCGAAATTTTGTACGTTTTGTCTAACCTATCCAGAGATAAAAAGTTGTGGCTATTTACAGCGTAAGTTAATACAGGATGCCCACCCATCGCAGGCAGACCTTTTTATCCTTAGCGCCTTTTTTATCAATTGAGCAGGGCCTCGACAGAGGATAAAATTTGCATAATTGATTTCCTATTATTAGGAATGTAGCAACCTGCTATATCGAAATGTCCTCCGCCTTTGTATTCTTGCGCAATCTTTCCTATATTAATACCGCCTTTAGACCTTAAGCTTACTTTTAATGTTTCGCTATTTTTTTCCCTGAATAATACCGCAACCTTAACATCTTTCATAGAGTACATTTCGCTCGCTATCATATCAGTATCATAATTCTTACCGCCAACCCTGGCCAGATCATTATATCGTATAACTGACCAGATAATCCTATTCTTTTTTAAAAACTTGGCTCTCAACAAGCAGACAGCCGACAACATCATCGCCGCTCTTGTTTTTTGCCCGTACACCTTATCAGCCAATTGCGAAAAAACTATACCTGTCTTTAATAATTCCCCGCACGCCGTAAAGGTAAATGGCCTAACGTTTGCCAATTTAAATAAGTTTGTCTCTACAATCAACGATGTTAAAAGATTTTCCCCTATATCCCTGGTTATTACAACCTGTAGCTTTTTTAGAAGCATGTAGATTAGTTCCCCCACGGCGGCCGCTTCATGATCGACAAGATAGATATCCCCGAAAGATTTCCTGAATTCATGATGATCGATTTCAAAGACAGCTTTTGCCTTTTTAAAAACGGAGGCATTTTTACCTAAGAGCTCAATCGTGCTGCAATCAACCGCTATAGCCAAATCTATCTTTTTATTTGTAGTGCTAATGATGCGGCCCACTCCTGGCAAAAACCTATAGTGTTCGGGTATGCTGCCCTCGCATAAAAGATATACACTCTTGCCTAAACTATCCAACGCCAGGCCCAGCGCCAAAAAAGATCCTATTGAATCTCCATCAGGATTGATATGGCCAGAGATGGCTATATTCTTAGCTCTTGATATACTTTGCCGGATCTTTCTAAAACCTTCCATACACTTAGCCTTTCGCCGCTTGCGTATTATCAACCTCAATAGTTATCTTTACTTCCGGGGGCTTATCACCGGGAAAACGAATCTCAGTTGGAATAATAAGCTTGGGGACTAAAGTTGTTGTTTCTGTTATTGATTTTAATTCAATAGTCTCTGTCGTAATATAAATTTTTTTTCGGTCAATTATATCGGGGATGCTGACTGATACGCTTTGGGGCTCAACCTTCATCTCTTTAATAGTAACTCCGGAAGGCGCCCTGCCATTCGTCTTTATTTGTATCGGAATAGTGACAGATATCATCTTATACACCCTCAGCGGGATTTCTTTTGGTTCGATGTTGACCAAAGAAAGCCCTGCGGGCTTGCGTACCATATCCTTATTAAGATAATATTTATCCTCCCCTTCTTTGATCCTTAACATATCCATAGACAATTTAAGTTCTTTTGGGTCAAGAAGGTTAAAGGCCCTCTCCGAACCGCTCAGGGTGATGGTTACCTCTCTGGGCTTGGTCTCGCTGACTATTCTGTCCTGGGCAAGGTTGCGATATTCGACTGGAATCACAAAGTCGCGGCGGATCGTTTCGGTGCGGTGCCCAAACGTCAGCCACAAACCAAACGCCAGAATAACAGCAATAATCTTTTCTAAAAAATGCCCCTTTAAAAAATCCGTCGAGAGCGCTTTATGTTTTGCAGGAAACTTTTCTCTATAAAACCTTTCTAAAATATTACGCAGTTCCCCAATATCTTTTAACTGTGTTATCCCTCCTTCTTCTGCCACTGAAATCGTACCCCGTTCTTCTGAAACAATGATACAGAGCGCATCTGTACGCTCTACGAGGCCTAGCGCGGCGGCATGACGGGTGCCCAGATGGCCTACCTCCTCTATGTTTGTAGAAAGAGGCAAATGACAACCAAACATAGCAAGCCGCATTCCTTCAATAATAACCGCGCCATCATGGCTTGGGCTATTCGGCTCAAAGATACTCTCTATCAACACCCGGCTGAGTAAAGCATCTGAGTAAGTTCCTGCCTCGAGATAGCGGTCTAATGGGTCTTGGCCCCGGACAACAATCAACGCGCCGATTTTTTTTCGAGAAAGATTGGCTAGCCCGCTGGTTAACATAGCGATATCCTGGTCTTGCGGAGCCACCCGGGTCCGCCGGCGCGTTATTCCCCAGATAGCGATGCGCTCAAAAAAATGTCGAAAATCATCCTGGAAAATCACTACGATCATAATAAGAAAAATGGCAAAAAATGCCTGAAATACCATAGTGGTCAAATAGAGCCCGAAGAGGCGCGCCAGAATATAAATAAGGCCCAAAATGATCATCCCAACCAGAATAAACCGAACCCGCGCCTTCTTAAGCCAGACCAAAAGCAGATAAACACAAATAGCGATAATACCCATATCGATAAAATCAACAAATCTGAGAGCTTGTGAAAACTGCGTAATATAGTCAAGAATTTTAGTGGTCATATCTCCTCTGTTATTAATGGTTATTTATTTTCCCAAGCAACGCGCTGAAACTCGGGATCCATATTTCTTTACTATATTTTTTTATTTTTTTCTTTACTTTCCCTCCATACCGCCCATACCCCGTATTAAATATTTCGCTGAAACATTTATTCCCAAAAGGAGAAATAATATTCTGTTCCCGGTTAAGGAATGAAACGACTACTCCAAATCGGAACCGCTTCCTGCAGATATATTCAAAAACGAGCCACTGACTTCGCTCATTGCACCAAACTCCAGAAAGACGAGCCCCTGAAAGGACCTTTTTCCTTAGAAAGATTAAATCCTTATACAGACACCATAGATAGCGCCGTTCATCATCCGCTTCAATATTCCAGCTGAGATGGGAATCTAAGAACGTTTTCTCGGATTCTGGATCAGGGGTGTTTTCCCAGCCAAAAGCCGCAAATTCTTTTTTTCTTCCTTCTTGCACCGCGCGAATAAGATCGGCATCGCCATGATCAACAAAATATTGGAAAGGAGCCCTTTCTCCATACTCCTGCCCCATAAACAAAAGGGGTGTATCGGGGGACAAAATCAAGAGGGCGGCAGCAAGCTTCTGCTTAACGAAATCGACAAGAGTTGATAACCGCTCTCCGAAGGCGCGGTTTCCAACTTGGTCATGATTTTGGATACAAACAACTAACTTTTCAGGCGCTATATCTTTAACGGAATTTCCATGGCGCCGTTTGCGGAAAGGTGAATATTTCCCGTCGTAAACAAAACCCTCTTTAATCGCTTTCGAAATATCATCAAGCCGGCCGAAATCTTCATAATATCCCTGCCGTTCGCCGGTAAGATAAGAATGCGCTGCGTGATGGAAATCGTCATTCCATTGTCCGGACAATCCGTACCCACCCTGCTTCTGTGGCCGGATAATCCGGGAATTATTCAAATCGCTTTCGGCAATCAAATAAACACAACGCCCTAGTTTTTGCGCAAGACCCTGGACCACATCATTTAATTCCTGCAGGATGTGCTTGGCGCTGAAATCATAAATCCCATGAACCGCATCCAGCCGCAAAACATCAATATGATACTCAAAGATCCAATAGAGGGCATTTTCAATCACAAAACGCCTAACGTGGTCGCTTTCTCGATCGTCATAATTGATTGCGTCTCCCCAAGGAGTGTGATATTTCTTTGTAAAATAAGGGCCAAAGTCATTGAGATAATTGCCTTCGGGACCTAAATGGTTATAAACCACATCAAGACAGAAAGCTAACCCTGCGCCGTGACTTGCATCTACAAGCCTTTTAAGCCCTTCGGGCCCGCCATAACTATTTTGAACCGCATACAACCCTACGCCATCATAGCCCCAATTTCTCTTACCGGGGAACTGCGCCACAGGCATAACTTCAAGACATGTAACCCCCAATTTCTTAAGATAAGGTATTTTTTGAATCGCCGCCTCAAAAATTCCTTCCGGAGTAAATGTCCCAATATGGGCTTCATAAAAAATCAGGTCCTGCAAGGCAATGCCTTTCCATCTACGATCCTTCCATTTATAAATATCGGGATCCACTACACATGAAGGGCCATGAACGCCTTCCGGTTGGAAACGCGAAGCCGGATCGGGACGTTCTTTTTTCCCATCCAGAACATATAAATAGCGCGTTCCGGAAGAAATATTTGAAACTTCCGCACGAAAGTATCCATCGCCATCTTTCTCCATCGCGATCAAGGTTTCGCCTGCGGGCATAAACAGTTTAAGATCAACCTTAAAACAAAAAGGAGCCCAGACTTTAAAAGAATAAAAGCCTGGTTTAAATTTTGTAGCTCCTAATTGAAAGCCGGCGGAAAGCGAAAATTGCCTCATCCTTATTCCTCATTATTTGTCAAAATGCAGGCACAGGCCTGCCGGAAAAGATCAGAAGCCTTAATCACAGAATCTTGTTTCCGGCGCACAATATCAATAGCGCCGGAAGTCACGATATCCCGAAGCTTCGCTGGAATCTCCAGATTTTTAGGCCAAACGAGTTCCGTATTCTCCCAAAAATCCGATTGAATTTTCAAAGTTTTACCGGCCAGCGATTGGGTAAAAAATCTACCCGCGGCAACAAGCGCAATTCTATTGCCGCGCCTTCGGATAAACGAAACGATGTTTTCTTCTCTTTTGCCTTTGGCCTCCACGGGCAAATACTCCCCTCCAACAAACAGTTCTTTGTATTGACTCCGGAACCGTAGGCCCATGCAGGTATAAAGAAACTTAAGCCGCTCTATGTTTTCCGGGATAAAACCATAGCCTGCAGGCTTGCCGGGCTTATCGCCCTCGAGCTCTTTTTTCATCGCGCCTAAAAGGCGTATCCGCGGATCAAAATCGACACGCCCGCGGTTATCAGGATCTACCAGGTTATAACACCACGTCTCGTTACCCTGATAAATATCTACAACCCCGGGAGAGGCTATTTTAATTAAAGTAGCTGAAAGGCTATTGAGTTTTCCGAAAAAAGCTATTTCTCTCTGAAAGGGGATAAGGCTCTCTAAAAAACGGTTCGAAGGATCCATAGTGAGAATTGATTTAATAAACCGGTTGACCGCCTCTTCGTATTCGCTGTCCGGCTTAGACCAATTGGTATAAATTTTTGCTTCACGGACTGACTTTAGCACGTACTGCCATATCCGCTCGTAAAAAGAACCCATGGTCGATACATCCATTTGGCCATCCGGCCACACCCCGATCAGAGTCTGATAAATAAAATATTCGGTATTCATCCGGGGTTCGGGCATTCCGTCAATGGTTGTTTTAAATTTCCGGTTGAGCTCGGCCCACTCTACAATCTTAGATTGCCATTTATCGGGAATCTCGCTCAAAACATTGATCCGCATCCTAACATCTTCACTGCGCTTGGTATCGTGAGTAGAAGATGTGATCATGCCACACGGCCAACGCTTATTGCGCTCGATGTTTTGGCGGTGAAAATTATCCACAGTATATCCGAAGAAAAAAGGATCTCCGCCTACTTCATTGAGCGACACGAGGCGGTTGTAAACATAGAATGAAGTATCCTCGACCCCTTTGGCCATGATAGGGCCTGTTAATTGCTGAAACCGCAACAGAAAATCGCGATACAGCATTGATTCTTCGCTTCCGGTTTCAGTCTTTAAACGCAAAAGGAGGGCGTCCTGCAAAAAATCGTATACCGCGGGGTTGAGTGCCGGGGTTTTTCTGCGCGCTTTATCGATCGCGGCACGAATATATTTTTCGTCTCTTTCCGAGACACTTGCGCTATCCGGTGATACATAGGTCCTATATACAGGAAAGCCGGCGATCGCTTCCCTTATCGCAACGATAAGATCGTTTCTGGTAAAATCCCTGAAATTCCTGTTTGTTTCAGAGATACGGTCCAGGCGATGCCCCAGGGCATTGATCTCGCTTGCCATATGGACTAAACCAAAAAACTTTTTCTTATTATAAACTAGTTCATCAAAATCTATAGGGTGGCCTATGTACTCTTCGTAAAGCTTCTCAAATGCCTTCTCGTTTCGCGAATCAACAAAAAGGCCGTTTAAGGCGTTTAAATAATCATAGCCGACTGTCCCGTGGATATCCCAATTTTCAGGTAATGGTTCCTTGCGATCCAGTATTTTTTCAGCCACAACATAGAAAGCAGGCGAAGAGCAGAATTCATTTAGCAATAGACAATCCAAAGCTTCCCGCACCGCATCCATATCAACTTCTTCGGATTTTCCAGTTGCCGGATGCAAGCGCCCATCCCATTCTTTCAATGCCATCTGCAGAAAGTATTCACGCTGAAGCCGCCGGAAATAAACCGGAGGGTCATACAGGCCATCTGGGTGGTCGATACGCAGACCGCTGACCTTTCCTTCCCCGATCAGCTTAAAAAGCAATTCATGATAATGCCTGAAGACTTTTTCGTCTTCGATGCGGATCGCCGCAAGCTCGTTGATATCGAAGAAACGCCTATAATTTATCTCCTGTGAAGCAACCGACCAAAAAGCCAGGCGATACGGCTGAAGATCCAAAAAGCGGTCTAGGGGATCAAAACTTTTCGGGTCTGATTTATCCCCGTTAAAAAAATGAACCCGGCGCTCTATAAAGCCTTTAATCTCTTCTGAACGCTGAACCAGTGCGTCTAAACGTTGTTTCGCAATCTCCTTTTCCCGGTGTCTTTCCATAATCTTTTCGGGCGCATATTCGGAAGT
>JAHKAP010000036.1 GCA_018825985.1 Candidatus Omnitrophota bacterium | reverse complement strand
GTATTTTCTCCCGACGCTAAGCTGGTATGTCCCGTCGGCCATATAAATAAAAAGTCCCGCTTCCATTAGCGGGACTTTTTTAAATCTACCAACCCTACCTACTACATACTGTTTACTACCTACTGCCCTTTACCTCTTTGTCCACTGGAAGCGCTTACGTGCACCCTTCTGCCCGTATTTCTTACGTTCCTTCATCCTGGGGTCGCGGGTGAGAAAACCGTTTTTACGTAAGACCTCTTTAAGTTCCGGATCGGCCGTCATTAAAGCCCTGGCTATGCCTAAGCGTATAGCCCCTGCCTGGCCGGCCAACCCGCCGCCCTGAATATTTGCCGCTACATCATATTTACCGGCGGTATTAGTCACTTCCAGCGGCTGACGAATAATGATCCTGTCCGTCTCCCGTATAAAATACTGATCCAGGGCCCTGTGATTAACTACAATATCGCCTTTACCGGGCATTAGCTGTATCCTGACCTTGGCTTCCTTGCGTCTTCCTATTGCCGTATATCTCGTGGTATCGCTCATTTTATTTTAATTTTAATAATTCAGGCTTTTGCGCCGCATGGCCATGTTTTTCATCGGCATAAACATGTAATTTACCAAACATATCCTCAGCTAAGGCCCCTTTAGGCAGCATCCTTCTTACTGCCAGTTGGATCACGGTAGCCGGTTTTTTAGCCAACATCGTTTCCAGGTAGACCTCGCGTAAGCCGCCCTGATATCCGGAATACCTGCGATAGACCTTCTGTTTCAATTTCCTGCCGGTAACTTTGATTTTTGCGGCATTGATCACAACAACAGCATCGCCGGTATTGATATGCGGGCTGTAAATAGCCTTATGTTTACCTTTAAGAATGCGGGCAACCTGGCTAGCCAACCTGCCTAATATCTGACCCTCGGCGTCCACTAGGTACCATTTGACCTTAATATCCTCTTTCTTGGGCATGTATGTTTTTTGCATAGACATAAGAATATAGCACAATTTCTGACTATGTCAAATATTTTTTTAAAATATCTTATTGATCAGGAATAAGCATAGAAAACTGGTCAGGGCCGATAAAACTATCAGCCAGGGCAAGCCCAGGACCGGAAACAGGATTGCGCCGGAGAGATTACTGGTAGTCAGGGCCAGATTACTCACGCTGCAAAGGAAAGCAAAAGAAGTCGCCTCTAACCCGGGAATGGTATTGCGGGCCATAAAATCCATGACCATCAAAAATATAAACATACCAATAAAACTATATACTACATCGTAGATTACCGCTGTTACCGGCGTGTAATAGAGAAAGCTTAAGGTAGTAGCCGCTCCCAGGAATACCGAAATATAGAGCCATTTGCGTATATTGATTTTTTTGCTGAATTTATAATACAATAAGGCCCCGAAAATAGTAAAAACCGTACCGATACTGCTTAATGCCCCAATCCAGACCTTTCCCCATTTAAAGGAATCCCTTTGAATAAAAAAAAGCGGAGTACCGAAAGAAGGCGAATATTTATAAAGAAAAATGAAAAGCGCCACTATCATCAACTGTTTATGGGCAAAAAGCCGCTTTAGATCAGATATCAAGGTCTTGCCCGAATTCCTGGCTGCGCTTTTATCTTCACTATAGAAATTAGTTATTACTCCGGCCAATAAATAAAACGGGATCAGGAATAAAAACGCCGAGCGAAAACCCCACTTATGGGCAATATAACCCCCTCCAATCCCGGTTATTAAAATAGCGACGGAGATCGAGATCCACTGGATACTTTGGATCTTTCCGGTAAGGGCGTATTTCTTTCCTTCTACGCACATGATCCCATCCACCCCTACGTCTCGCAAGGCCGAATTAGCTGAATTGAATAATAACAAAGCTATCAGCGGAGCAACAGGAAGCGGAAATACAAATAACACCAGAACCAGGGCAATATCCAACCCTAACGATATAAATATCCAAGCCTTCTTATTAAGAAACCGGTCTATGATATACCCGAACAAGGGTTTGACCAGCCAGGCAAGCGTAATAATACTGCTTAAAAACATTATTCTTTCCGGGGGAAAATTTAGGGTCTCCTTTAAATAATAAAATAGGCCCTGGGAAGGGAGCCCCTCAAACCCCTGGATAAAATAAACAATACTGCTTAAAGCGTAGATCCAGAATATTTTTTTATTCATTTTTTTAAAAGGGGAGACGGTTCTGCAGAAATAGAAATGGGGTCAGAATTATTTTTTCTAGCACGCAGACTAAGGAAAAAATAATTCTGACCCCATTTCCCTGCTTTTATTTAGTGCTGTTGGTTGCCAAAGTTACGGCCATAGGGGCAGTAACATTGCCGGACAATACAGGCTTTTCCGCCAAGACATCCCGCATTAAGGAACGGCTCTGCCTTATGGATAAAAATGCCAAGGTAAGGCAGGTAGTAAAAAACAATACCGAAAGAACCGTGGTCGTCTTGGTAAGAAATGCGTTTGTTTTAGTTCCCAACATCGATTCAATGCCGGAGAAATTCTCCACCAGCCCTCCGCCCCTTCCGGATTGAATTAAAATAAGAACAATTAAAAGAGCGCAGACAATAATATGAATAACTGTAACTAACCCCATCATTTTTTCCTCACTTGGTTGGCTTTTTTGACCAGATCGCTAAAAGAATCAATCTTAAGGCTCGCCCCTCCCACCAACGCGCCGTCAACATCCGGCTGATTCATTAATTCTATGATATTATCCGGTTTTACGCTTCCGCCGTATTGAATCCGCATCGCATCCGCCGTATCCCGGTCAAACACTTTAACCAGCAGATTACGGATATACTGATGGACTTCCTGCGCCTGTAAAGGAGTAGCGGTTTTTCCGGTTCCGATTGCCCAGACCGGTTCATAGGCAATAACTATATTTAAAGCCTCTGTGGCATTAATATCTTTTAACCCATTCAGGATATGGTCATCTATTACCTTAAAAGTCTCGTTATTCTCCCTTTGGGCCAATGTCTCGCCTACGCACATGATAGGCTTAATCCCGGCGCTTAACGCGGCTTTGACTTTTTTATTTACAGTTTCATTGGTTTCGTTAAAGTAAAGCCTGCGTTCAGAGTGCCCGATAATCACAAAAGCGCATCCTATATCATTCAACATCTTTGGCGATACCTCTCCGGTAAACGCCCCTTCATCCTGCCAATACATATCCTGGGCGCCCAATTGAATATTTGACTCCAAGACTACCTCGGCAACCTCGCTTAAAGCGGTATATGCCGGGCACAAAACTATCTCAATTGCATCTTTGTCCAGCTTAAACAATTCTCTTTTTAAACCATTTGATAATTCAATGGCCTCAGGGATAGTTTTATACATCTTCCAGTTTCCAGCTATTATAGTTTTACGCACTGAGCTCCTTATGTTTTTATCTATCGTTATCCCGCAAAGGCGGCGATATTATTTATCAGTTAACGCCGCGATGCCGGGTAGGATCTTTCCCTCCAGGTATTCCAGGCTCGCGCCGCCTCCGGTTGAAATATGGGTCATTTTATCCTGCATTTTAAATTTTGCGACAGCCGCGGCAGTATCACCTCCGCCGATAATAGTTGTTACCTTAAGCTCACTCAAGAACTTTACCAGCTCCTGGGTCCCTTTGCAAAACGGCTCTATTTCAAATATCCCCACCGGCCCGTTCCAGACTATAGTTTTTGCGGTTTTTAATTTATCCTCGAACAGTAAAACTGACCTGGGGCCGATATCCACGGCTATTTTACCATCCGGGATATTCTCTCCTACAATCTCTGCTTTAGCATTTGCGTCAATAGTATCCACAACTAAATGGTCTATGGGTAAAACTATTGGCTTATTCAAAGCCTTAGCCTTATCCAGAATGCTCTTAGCCAGGACTATCTTATCCTTTTCCAATTTGGAATTTCCTATTGATTTCCCCTGGGCCTTGAGAAAAGTATAACTCATCCCTCCGCCGATAATAATAGCGTCGCATTTTGGAAGAAGATTTTCAATAACCCCGATCTTATCCGAAACCTTGGCCCCGCCTAAAATAACTATAAACGGTTTTTGGGGATCATCCAACACGCCGCCTAAATAACGGATCTCTTTTTCCAGCAGGAAACCGGCAGCGGATTTTAAATACTTGGTAACCCCTTCGGTAGAGGCATGCCCCCGGTGGGCTGTGCCAAAAGCGTCGTTAACAAAAACTTCGGCTAATGACGCTAGTTGTTTGGCGAAATCAGGATTATTCGCCTCTTCCTCAGCATGATACCTTAAATTCTCCAAAAGGATCACCCTTTCGCCGGAAGAAGCAATCCCGGATTTGATCTTATCCCCGACACAATCATCCAGAAAACCTACCGGCTCACCCAACAGCTCTTTTAACCTCAAAGCCACCGGCTTCAGGCTATATTTATCCACCCTTTTACCGTCCGGCCGGCCCAAATGGCTAATCAAAATAAGTTTTTTAACCTGGGCTTGTAAGATATATTTTATCGTAGGCAGGGTTTCCCTGATCCTGGTGTCGTCGGTTATATCCAGCTTATCATCCAGGGGCACATTAAAATCCGCCCGCATTAAAACTGTTTTATTCTTAAGATCCAGGTCTTTTACTGTTAATTTAGGCACGCCAAATCCTCCTTTTTGACAAAGGCTTAATATAGCCCAATTTGTTTACTTTGTCAAAGATATTTTCTAAAAGAAATGGGGTCAGAATTATTTTTTTATTCTGTTTGTTCGTAAAAAATAATTCTGACCCCATTTCATACTTGTAAGCAAGACTAAACTGCTCAGTTTTAATATAACAGCCACCAAAAGAGTTTCGGTCAATCCCAAAACAGGCAAGAATACCACTCCGGTAAATATTCCTGCCAGCCAACTCCCGAATAGATCGGCAAAATAAAGCCTTCCTACAGCTTTACCTATATTATTCTCCTTAATCAGGCATAGATTACCGGCCAAAGGAAATTCCAGGCCGCAAAGCAAACCCCCTCCAAAAAAAAGAAACAGATAGGTCCAATAATTGCAGAGCGCCTTCTGAGCTGCTCCTTGAGCTATAAACCAGGCTAAAAACAAGGAATACAGGATCATCCCAATTTCCAAACCCGAAAAAAACTTAAAGCTGTTTTTTATCCTGTTTAGCCGAGAGCTGATCAAAAGGCTTCCAACGGCAATACCGGCCATGAACACACTAATCAGCATTCCCAGGGCCTGATATAAATAACCGTAATTAACCTGAAAACTGAAGATCAAAACCAAACTTATCAACATTCCGAAAAATCCGCTGGTAGCCATACTATAGGTAACTGCCGATCTTAAACCCGCGCCTCTAACGGACTTAAACCAATAAAATAAAATCAAGGTCATCAAGATACTGAATGCGAATATATATTTCAACCTTAGTCCGCCCATAGCTTCCAGTAAGAGCGCCCACCAGTCAGAAAATTGTTTATTCCAGAATACCAGCATTTCAAATACGGCAAAAGGCGCCAGATCAAGATTAACCCTGGAAGTCGCCCCGAAAGAAGAATCTTTAAACCACTTAACTCTATCCGGATCAAGCCGATAATTCAGATAACCGGGCAAAAGAATATTCGTAGTGATATTACCCTGTTTCAATTTGTTAGAAATATCTGCCGGCTGGACCTTTAGGATATCCGCTGAATCAGAGGCTAAATATAAATTTAAATCTCCCGGGATTATCCTAACAAAAGCATAAACTTTATTTAGCGCGTTTAATATCGAATAATTCAGGTCCCTTAATTCCCGGCTTAAATAGGTTAAAGATCCGGGAAGACAAAAACCTACAATACCCCCGTTATTTAGATGTTTCTGGGTAAGTCCAAAAAATTCGCGGGTAAATAAGCGGTTTGACGAAAGATCTGATGGCTTAGATAATCCGATCAAAATAATATCATAATTATTTTGATTGTTTTTAAGAAAGAACAGGCTATCCTGGCCAATGACCCTGACTCTGGGGTCTGTTAACTCTTCTTTGGTAAGCCCTGACGCGTATTTATTAAGCATATCGATAAGTAACGGATCGAGTTCCGTATAATCGACCCTTTTCACCTTATGCTTGAGTATCTCATTGATCACTCCTCCTGGCCCGGCGCTCATTACCAGGATATCCTTAGGGTTCTCATGGAATAAAAGCGGCAGATGAGCGAACTCTTCGCTTGAGGTTATATCCGCATGGGGAAGATTAATCAGGGGTATACCATTATAAAAAAAAGTTATTTGCCCCTGCCTTTCCAAGACAACTATATTGCCATATACTGAATTGCGGTATTCCAGGACCTTTCCGATATTCCACTGTTTTTTTAAAGAAATTTCCTGAAGATAGCCTGGTTTTATTAGAAAAAATAAAGATAAACAGCACAACAGAACAAATACAAGCGGATATCTAACTCTGGGATGGCTTGTGATCCTGGTTAAAAATATGCAGGCGAGAATATTAATTATAGAAAACATAAAAACTATCCGAAACGAATCCAAGTAGGGTATTAAAAAATAGGTAAGGGTTATACCGGCGATCACTGTTCCAATAGTCTCCCAGGCATATACCCTGCCTAAAACAATTGCCGGATCCTTCCTGGTATTTAAAGATATAACCCTGGGGCTTATGCCAAATAACCCGCCATGGATAAAAGCCGGTAAAAAAACTACCAATAATGAAACCAGAAAAACCATCGGCAGGCCGGCAGCTTGTCCAAAAGAAAAGCCGAAATAAGCTTTAAAGCCCCGGGAAAAATAAATAGATACCGGCAGGAATAATGAAAATAGAAGATTATAGATAATGAACATACGTCCAGGGTCCCTGGACCGATCTATAAACCTGCCGGTAAAAAAAACCCCCAGGCCTTCGGCTAAAACCCAATTCCCCAGAATAATTCCTAAGATAAGTTCATTGCCATAAAAACTTATCAACAGTTCCCTTAAAATCAAGACCTGGGCGATCATCCCGCTTGAACCTACCAAAACTATGGTAAAAATCAAGAAATATGGCATTTTAAGTAAAAGGGCCCGCCATTGTCTGGCAGGCCCTTCATTAGAATATCGTTATATCGTTTATAAACCTTTTTTTACTATATACTCGCACAAGTCAACTACCCGGTTTGAATAACCCCACTCATTATCATACCAGGAGAGAACTTTCACAAAATCATCCTGGATAACCTTGGTATTCATGGCATCTAAAACTGAACTTAAAGGATAGTGGTTAAAATCAATTGAGACCAAAGGTTCTTCGCATACCTCCAAGATCCCTTTCATTTTACCAACTGCGGCTTCTTTCATTGCCGCGTTCACCTCTTCAGCGCTAACCTTCTTGCCTAAAAGGCAGGTTAGATCAACTACTGAAACATTTGGCGTAGGGACCCGGATCGCGAAACCATCAAGCTTACCCTTAAGTTCAGGTATAACTAAAGATATTGCTTTGGCAGCCCCGGTAGAAGTAGGTATCATTGAAATAGCTGCCGCGCGCGCGCGACGGGGATCAGAATGAGCCATATCTTGTATCCTCTGGTCGTTAGTATAAGAATGGATCGTGGTCATTAATCCCTTTTGTATCCCCCACTTATCCTGAAGCACCTTGGCTACTGGAGCGAGGCAGTTGGTAGTGCAAGAGGCGTTAGAAAGGACAAAATGATTCTTAGGGTCATATTTATCCTCATTGACTCCCATAACAATGGTAATATCTTCACCTTCAGCCGGAGCCGAGATAACTACCTTTTTAGCCCCGCCCTTGGTAATATGGTTTTCAGCGCCTTTTACGGTTTTACCTTTTTTATTGACCCCGTCTTTCTTTACGGTAAATAACCCGGTTGACTCAACCACTATTTCAACTCCCAGGTCCTTCCAGGGCAGCTCTGAGAGGTCGGTTTTACTTAAAACTTTGATCACTTTGCCATTTACTGAAATCTCATCAACGCCGGTAGCCTTTACCTCAGCGTTTAAACGCCCGTGCACGGAATCATATTTAAATAAATGTGCATTAGTTTTTGCGTCGCAGAGGTCATTAATCGCGACCAATTCCAGATTCTTGGAATTTTTCTCAAGTATTGCCCTGGCTACAAGCCTGCCGATCCTTCCGAAACCATTAATACCTACTTTTACCGCCATTTTAATTCTCCTCTTTTTGAATATTGGTTATATATTAACTGGTATTTTCTTCTCTTAAGAATTTAGCCGCCAATTCCGGAGGCGTAGGCACCAGATAAAAGCCGGTACCCCATTCAAAACCCGCCACTTTAGTTAATTTAGGCATAAACTCCAGATGCCAGTGATATCCTTCAGGCTCGCCATCTCCGTTGATAGGCGCGCTATGTATAATGAAATTATAACATAAACTACCGAATATCTTTTTTACTTTCGATATAAGCTCTTTCACCATAGATGCCAATGCCGGAACCTCTTCCTGAGGCATATGGCAGAAATAACCGTTGTGTTTCTTAGGGATAACCCAAATCTCAAAAGGAAAACGCGAAACAAAAGGGCAAAATGCTAAAAAGTATTTATTTTCTAAAACTATCCTCTCTTTTTCCTGGGTCTCCTGACGGATAACATCGCAGAATATACACCGATCCCGGTATTCAAAATAATTGTGCGCCCCATTTATCTCCTCTTTGACGCTTTTAGGCACCATCGGCAAAGCGATCAACTGGGTATGCGGATGCGCCAGGGACGCGCCGGCAGCCGGGCCGTAGTTCTTAAAAATCATCACATATTTGAAACGCTTATCGCGCATAAGGTCCAGGCTGCGTACGCAAGATAGTGAAAATATATTCTCCACTTCCTGGTCTAAAAGGTCCGGTATATCCTTTTGATGATACGGAGAATCTATGATCACCTCGTGAGCGCCAATACCATTGGACATATCATAAATCCCCAAGCCGCTTCTATCCAGGTCACCCTCGATCTGCAGCGCGGGATACTTATTTGAAACCACACGGGCCTGCCATCCCGGAGTATTTGCAGCGGTGCCGGGTTCGCGGATAGCGATTATTTCCGGAGGAGTTTGGGACTCATTGCCGTAACAAAAAGGGCAAACTCCTTCTCTCCAGGCCGGAGACTCAATATCATAATCCTTAGGCCGGTTAGGATGGTCGGTATCTACTATAACCCATCTTCCGCCGATCGGATCTCTTCTTAATTCTGACATTAACGAACACCTCTATTGATTTTGTCGCGAGTTAACCCCGCACCTTTTTAATATTCAACATTCTTAAGACGTATTCGCCTTAAAACTTATAAATTTATAAAAGATGCGGGGTAGATCTATCCTCCTTCGGAGTCTATCTCTACTTCCCTTAAAAATTTAGCCGCGCTTTCCGGAGGAACCGGGCAGATATAAAATCCTGTCCCCCATTCAAACCCGGCTACCCGGGTCAAGCGAGGAGTAATCTCAATATGCCAATGATAATCTTCCTCTATGCTCTTCCAGTAGCCTACCTTTTGTCTGCGAAACGGTGCAGAATGGATGATATAATTGTAAGGCGGGTCATTTAAACCAATTTTAATCTTTAATAAAACCTGCTTAAGTATCCGGGCCAGATTTTTCCTTTCTTCTTCATCCAGCCGGACAAAATCACAACTATGCCTTTTAGGCAGGATCCAGACTTCAAAAGGAAACCGCGAGGCAAAAGGAACAACGGCAATAAATCCGTCTATCTCCAGGATCAACCTGTCTTTTGAATGCAGTTCCTGTTTAACCAGGTCGCAAAAAACGCATCTTTCATGAGAGTCATAATATTTCCTTGCTCCCACCAACTCCTCTTTTACCCTTTTAGGATTGACCGGGGTGGCGATCAACTGAGTCCGGGAATGCCTGACCCTTCCGCCTCCGGCAGACCAGCCATAATTCTTAAAAACTAATACATATTTAAAACGCTTATCTTTTTCCAGGTCAACGATCCGGTCAATATAACAAGCAATAACCCACTTGATCTGCTCTTCGGGCAAATCGCAGATATTGGCCAGATGCTGATTAGTTTCAACAACTATTTCATGCGCGCCAACACCGTTCATCAAGTCATACAAACCCCTGCCGGTCCTATCAAGCTCTCCCTCGATCCTTAAAAAAGGAGTAAGGCTGGGCACAACCCTTAATTCCCAACCCGGCGTATTAGGAGGGGTATGGGTAGGCCTGATGGAATATATTTCATTGGGAGTCTCGGTCTCTTTACCGGTGCAGAAAGGGCAGGGTTTTTCAGCCGGGATCTCCTGGGTTAGATTGGTTAGCTGATCCGGCCTTTTGGCCCGTTCAGTAGCAATAATTACCCAGCGTCCGATAATTGGATCTTTTCTTAATTCAGGCATCTATCTTTCTTAATATTATTAGCAAAATTTTGTGAATACAATTTAACATTCTGATTATAACACAACTTTTTAGCCAAGCAACTAGTTTTTCCTGCCATAATTAGGGACAGCGACTATTTTGCAATTATCACGATTGTCAAAAAAAATAGTCGCTGTCCCTAATTCCTAATTCAAGAAAAAATAATTCTGACCCCGTTTTTGAGTTGGTGGCCGGAGAGAAAATCGCTAACCGGCATACGGCGCTTACCTTCTAACTGCAATTCCTTGATTAAT
The DNA here is from genome assembly GCA_018825985.1 of Candidatus Omnitrophota bacterium. Classification (GTDB taxonomy): domain Bacteria; phylum Omnitrophota; class Gorgyraeia; order Gygaellales; family Profunditerraquicolaceae; genus JAHKAP01. Next base: position 28,563 of record JAHKAP010000036.1, on the reverse strand, counting down.
AAAATGCCCTTGCCGGTGCCAACGCTTAAGCCTTCGTTAGAGACATGAACTAACTCCCCGGGCGAAAATTTATCAGGAGATTTTATGACCTGGGTCTGAAAAACTTTGAGCATCTTACCTTTATAATGAGTAAAGGCCCCGGGCCAGTCTGAACATCCCCGGATCAAATTATAAATATCCTGGGCCGGCTTGCTCCAATCGATCAATCCATCGTTCTTTTTTAATCGGGGAGCTAAAGTAGCCTTGGATTCATCCTGGTCTGTCAGATTATATCTCCCGTTGGCAATAGCATCTATCGAATTTAATAAAAGAGCTACCCCCATATGAGACAACCTCTCCTCTAAAAAAACTGCTGTTTCGCTGTCGGCTATCTTTGTCTCTTCCTGCAAAAGTAGAGCTCCAGCATCCATCTTCTTGGATAATTTAATCAAGCTATTCCCGGTTTTACGCTCCCCGTTTATTAGAGCCCAATTAACCGGAGCCGCTCCCCTGTATTTGGGTAAAAGCGAAGCATGCAGGTTAATCGCAAAAAACTTAGGGATTCCCAAAAGCTCATCGGATAAAAATTGGCCGTAGGCAATAGCCACAAACAGGTCCGGCTTAAACTCTTTGAGCTTATTAACTACCTCAGTATCATTAACCTCGAGAGGCTGATAGATCTTAAGTTTTAATTCCTGGGCCGCTTGCTTAATAGGAGTATATGACAAATGCATACCCCTGCCCTGTTTTTTATCCGGCTGGGTTATTACACAAAGAACCTCATGCCCGGCGCCTAATAAAGCTTGGAGCGACGGCACTGCGAATTTTGAGCTCCCAAAATACACTATCTTCATAATTCAGTATATAGTAGGTAGTAGTTAGTAGGTAGGGTTTCCCTAATACCTACCTACTACATACTAACTACTGTTTTTAAACTGGGTCTATATCAACTGTAACTATTATACCTGAATGCTTGAAACCTTTTAAGTTTATTTTTAATAATTCAACTATCTTCTGGGGGCTATTCGAACTTAAAAGCACCTGCCAATAATAATTTCCCCTAAGTTTAGGGTGGATTCCTGGGCTGACAGATACCACCTTGATCCCTTTTTTATTTTTAAGTTTACTTAATTTATCAAATAAGAAATGAGCTGACTCTTTTACCTTCTCCTCTTTTTTGCCCCTCAGCTTAACTATTCCCAAATGTTTATACGGCGGAAGCCCGAGCTGCTGCCTTTGTTTTAACTCTTCATCGTAAAAAATTATTGGATCCCCGGATTCAACGGCCTTAAAAACATGGTGGGTTGGATATCCGGTCTGGATTATTATCAATTTATCTGTTAATTCGGCTAAGCCGGCAAGGATAGAAAATGTTTTTTCTGATCCCCGGAAATCAAAATGATTCAAGGAATTATCTATAGCCAGAACTCCGATCAGATCAAATTTAACGCCTTTATGCCGGATGATCTCTTGAGTAGAAACAAAAATATCCGCGCCCCGCATATCCAAATCTTTGCCAATCTCAACTAATTTAATTCTGGCCTGAGGATATATCCTGGAGAGCTCGCTTTCTATCTTCTCAGTACCAATGCCGGAGTAACGGATATACCCTGAATTGCATTCCGGGCAGATCTTAGGAGGCGATTCGAGTTTAAAATTACAGTAGTTACAGCTTAACAGGTTATCTTTAAAATGGTAAACCAGGCTGATATTACAGCGTGGGCATTTTAAAGCCTTGCCGCAATAGCGGCAGGCGACAAAAGTAGCGAATCCTTTACGGTTTAAGAATATCAGGGCCTTACCATGATTAGCCAAGGCTTCCAGGATAGAATCCTGCAGAAAGCGGGTTAAAAGAATATCCCCTTTTTTACTGACCGCCGGAAAATCTTTGATGTCCATTATTTTTACTTCCGGAGGCGATTTTTTCCGGGGGATAAATTCATACTTTAATTCACCTTGCCGGGAATGATAAAAACTCTCTAAAGATGGGGACCTGCTTCCCAAGATTAGGTCCGCATTTTCTAATTTAGCGCGCATAAAAGCAATTTCCCGGACATTATAATGAGGGACCTGGTCCTGTTTATACCCATAGTCCTCTTCTTCATCGATAATTATCAACCCCAGGCCAGGCCTAGGAGCAAAAATAGCCGAACGGGTTCCCGCTATTACCGGCGTAGCGCCTTTTTTCGCTTTAAGCCAAACTTCCAATTCATCAGGCTGATTACGGTACATAACCCCTACCGGTATATCCAATCTCGACCCAATAAGATCCCTGGCCTTAAAAACAGATTCTATATCCGGCAATATCACGATTACTGACTTACTAAAAGTTAAGACGGTCTTTATCCGTTCAATGTAAATATCCCAGCGCAGGCCATTACCCTGATCAAGGATCAGAGTATTGCCGGGTTTATCATTAGAAATGCGATTTTCTTTATCAATAAATCCCGCTGAAGAAAATTTTTTCCCTTTGCGCAAACCGTCAGGAATAGCGGTTTCGATCGCCTCTCCCCAGGAACAACCGTAATATTCAGACAACTCCTTAGTAAGTGAAAGTAAGTTTCTATCTAAAACAGGAATGTCATCAACAGCTTCCAAAATAGGCTTGATCTTAAGGATGCTGCTCTTAGCAGACGCCATCACAACATAACCGATCATCCGCTTAGGTCCAAAACTCACCTTTACCCTGGATCCTGGTTTTATTTTAGCTTCTAAATCGGCGGGGATTAAATAATCAAACGGGCCCTCCAGGGGCAATCCAAATACTACTTTTGCATACATAACCTGCAGATCTCCTCCGTGGCATCAGGCTTCCTGATCTTTTTAATATTACTGCGTAAAAGTTCAACCCTCTGAGGGTTGTTTTTTAAATCCATAATAATCTCATGGATATCCTTAAGCCTCCTCACCTGCCAGGAGCAACCGCACCTCTGTAATACTTCGGAATTCTCGCTCTCCTGCCCGGGTATGCCGTCAATAAATACTAAAGGGATCTCCATCACCAGGCCTTCGGAAATACTTAGACCTCCGGGCTTAGTAACCAAAAGGCTTGCCTGGCGCATTAGTTCCGGCATCTGGTCGGTAAAGCCAAACAGGTCAACATTATGATATTTTTTCTTTTTCAGGCGCTTAAACAATAGCTTGTTCCTGCCGCAGACTATGGTCAAATTTATTTCTTTATGCAGCATGTCAGCTATATCTTCCATCAACATAAAACCTAAAGAACCGGTTGCCAGCAAAACTCGAAATCCGCTTTCAACAGGGATTTTTTCTTTACCTAACTCTACGAACCTCTTATTTACCGGTATGCCTAAAACTTTAATCTTAGCAGGATCTACTCCCCTTCGGGTCAAATCTCCGACTGTATGGCTGCAGGCTACGACATAGTCGTCGCATTCAGAAGATATCCAGATCGGGTGAGCCCTAAAATCCGTGATTACGGTCACCAACCGGGATGATATCCTCTTTTCTTTCTTAAGGTAAGAGACAATATAAGGGGCAAGAAAATGGGTGCATAAGATTATATCCGGCTCATTGCGAATAAGATAATTTACAAACTTCTGACTGTGCAGCAAAGAGATAAACTGAAATATATTGCGGATAATAGTATAGGTGCTTAAATAATAAAGGGCCATCCAGATGAATTTCAAGTAGATAGCCAGCATGCTGTAGCCGGAGCTGTAAAAATAAGTGAAAATCGGATTATTGAAACTTAAGATATCCAGGACCTGAACCTGGGCATCAGGGTATTTTTCCTTAAAACCATCACATAAAGCTAAAGCAGCGCTCTTATGCCCTCCGCCTACAGAAGCATGAACAATGGTTATTTTCATTATTTATTTAAAATTATATCCGCGGCATGGGAGAGGTCTTTAGCTGTAAAGTCAGGCTGAAACTCCCAATCTTTCTGATTAGCTATTTTTTCTTTACCGGAAAAAACCATGATCGTACGGCACCCGGATTCCTTACCGGCTTGGATATCCCTTTGGGTATCGCCGATAAAAAAAGATCTTTTAAGCGAGAGCTTGGGGATCTTATGTTCTAAAATGGCCTTTTCAATTAATCCGGTCTTGGGTTTACGGCAGGCGCAATTATCTTCCTCACGATGTATGCAATAATATACTCCCTGGATATACGCTTTTTCAGTTGCTAATTTTTTTAACATGGTCCGGGTTATATCATCCAGGGTTTTCCCGGAATACAAACCCTTAGTCACTCCAGCCTGGTTGGATATCACGAACATGGTATATCCGGCCTGGCTTAATCGCCGCAGCGCTTTTTTAGCCCCCCTTATAAACCTGAAACCCTTTAAAGAGGTAACATAATTTCTGTCGCCGGGGTATTTATTGATCACCCCATCGCGATCAAGGAATATTACTTTCGTCATTTTTTAAAATACTCCTTTACCGAGTTGACAATATAATCCAGCTGTTCCTGAGTCAGATCGGGATAAACCGGTATAGACAACACCTCAAGACTCGCTTTTTCTGATTCCGGAAAATCGCCTGGCTTATACCCTAAATATTTAAAACACTCCTGCAGATGCAAAGGAACCGGATAATAAACCCGGGCGTCAATTCCTTTACTATTTAAATGATCCATAAGTTTAGCGCTTGTTCCATCCACGCGCAGGGTATACTGATGATATATATGCATGTTGCCTTCAGGAACAAAAGGAATTTTTAATCCTAAAGATTTAAAATTGCGGTTGTAATAATCCGCGTTGGCCTGCCTTTTCTTATTCCAGCCATCCAGATATTTCAGCTTAACTTTTAGTATGGCCGCCTGCAAGGTATCCAGGCGGTTATTATACCCGAGAACCAGATGGTAATATTTATCCTTATTCCCCTGATTCCTGAGGATCTTAAGTTTTGACTCTACTTCCTGGTCATTGGTTAAAACCATGCCGGCATCGCCAAAAGCGCCTAAATTTTTCCCCGGGAATAAACTTACAGTCCCGCAATCTCCGATAGACCCGGATTTTTCGCCTTTATATTCAGCGCCAAAGGCCTGGGCATTATCTTCGATTACTTTTAAATTATTCTTTTTAGCGATATTTGAAATTCCGTCCATATCCGCGCATTGGCCGTAAAGATGCACCGGAATTATGGCTTTAATTCCTACCTTTGAATTTTTTAGCGCTTTTTCAATACTTGCTAAAGAAATATTATAGGTCAACGGATCGATATCCGCAAATACCGGTATGGCGCCCATAGCGGCAATTGCTCCCGCAGTAGCAAAATAAGTAAAAGCCGGACAGATCACACCGTCTCCGGCTTTGATACCTAAAGCAACCAGGGCCAATTTTATAGCATCGGTCCCGTTGCATACCCCTACCGCAGCCTTAACCCGGCAGTAGGCCACAACATCATCTTCAAATTCAGAAACTTCTTTGCCTAATATAAAATTAGCGTTATCAATCACCTTTTTGATTGCGGCGTCGATTTCAGAGCGGATTGGCTCAATCTGCTTTTTTAAATCAAGAACCGGTATTTTTTCCATTTCTAATGATCTCCCTGTATTTTATATAGCTTAGTATTTGATAAAGAGTGTCAAAAAAAGCGATCACAAACCCGTACATCCCGTCTTTATAGGATTTCTTGCGCAAGTACCTGCGAAAAAAACGATCAACCGCTCTCCAGACCATAAGCACAAACCCGAATTTTCTGCCGGCATTGATCCATTTTATTGCCTCTAAAGTCGACTGGCGGTTTACGCTCCCCAAGAAATGCTCGATATCCGGATAACCTTTATGAATAATGTCGGATTTTAAATGGCCGCACTCCCCATTAATGATCGCCCGGGGATGGACTTCCACTTCCTCGTATTTAAATTTAGAGTTTTGAAACAGCCTGACCTTGGCTGCCGGATACCAGCCTCCGTATTTTACCCAGTATTTTCCGATAAAGTTACGCAAGGGAATAGAAAAAGCGGCGAATTTATCATCCTTAATAACCTTAGCGATCTCTTCTTTGAGCTCCTCGGTAACTTTTTCATCGGCATCCAGGCTTAAAATCCATTTATTCCTGGCTTGGGAATAGGCCCAGTTGCGGTGCCTTCCTTCCACATCCATCTTTCGGACATAAACTTTATCAGTATATCTCCTGCAGATTTCCCTGGTCTTATCCGCGGACTCATCATCTACTACGACTATCTCATCTGCCCAGTTAAATACGCTTATTAACGATTCTTCGATATTTGCTTCTTCATTCTTGGCAATGATAACAACTGATAAAGGAATCTTCAAATTAACCTCCTTGAGCACAATTATGCGCTGTTTTTTAGCGCATTTAGCGAAATCCGCCAAGTATTGTGGCGGATATGGGCACAATTATGCGCTGTTTTTTTTAGCGCATTTAGCGAAATCCGCCACGTATCATGGCGGATATGAGCACAATTATGCGACGCTTATTAAATTATTTACTCCCTCATAAACTTCATCTACTGTTATATCCTCAAGGCACTTGTGATTATTATTACATTCCGGATAACGGAAATTTTTATAACACGGCCGGCAATATATATCATTCTTAACCACCAGATGTTTGGCACCGCGCGGGTAAGGCCCGTAAACCTTATCATCTACCGGTCCGAATATGGAAACGGTTTTTAGGCCTAAGGCGTTTGCCATATGCAGCGGTCCGCCGTCATTAGCTATCACCAGATTCATTTTACTTATTAAAGCGGATAATTCAGCGATGCTGGTCCGCCCCGAAAAATCAATCGCCTTATGACGCATATGGCCAAGCACATCTTTAGCGATCCCGGCCTCTTTAAAATCACCCATTATTATAATCTTGGCTTGGTAATTTTCAATGAATTTATCCGCTAATATTGCAAAATTTTTCGCCGGCCAATGCTTAAGATAGGCGTCTTGGCCCCAACTCAGGCCTCCCCCGGGTATAATCCCGATCAAAAAATCAATCCCGGAAACACCTTCCTGGGCCAGAAGATTTTCAATCTTGCTAAGATCCTTGGCTTTAACATATAATGACGGCAGGCTGTCTTTTAATTCCAATCCTAAATGATGCAAAATATCCCCGTAATATTCCACCACATGTTTATCGGAGTAACCTGAGAATCCGATCCTCTCGGTTAATAATATCCCCCTGCCCTTATAATCAAAACCCACCCTATTTTTTATCCCGGCCAGCCAGCAAAAAAATCCATACTGGCTGTTTAAGGAAAAATCCAAAGCTGCGTCAAAGCGCTTGTCTTTTATCTCATGTATAAAATCCATGCCTTTTTTTACCCAGGAAAAAAAAGATTTTTTCTTTAATGTTTCAAACTCATCCCGGTCATAAATAAAGATGTGATCAACATGCGGATTGTCCTTTAATATTTCAGCAGCCCGAGTATTACAAAGATACCCTATTTTTATCCCGGGTATATCCCTGTTAAGAGCGTTGATTACCGCAGTTGTGAATAATACATCGCCGATGCCGAATGGATTGACAATTAATACCTTACGCAAATTCATTAAAAACCTCTAAGGTGTCCCTGACCGCCGCATCCCAGGAGAAATCTTTGGCCCTATTTAACCCCTTATCAATTAACTCTCTACCTAATTCATTATCTTCTAATATCTTAAAAATTGCCTCGGCAATCTCTTCGGGTTTATAGGGATCAACCAATAATGCCGCTGATGAGGCGATCTCTCCCACTGAAGAAGAATTAGAAGCAACTACCGGTACTTTGGATTTAAAAGCCTCTAAGACCGGTAAACCCACCCCTTCATAAAAAGATGGATAGACAAAAACACTTGCCGCCTGATATACGGCCTTAAGGTCCTGACGGCTGAGGTAATCGGTAAAAATAACATCATCGCGCATTTTATATTCATCTACTAAATTGAATATTTTATCATACAACCAACCCTTCATTCCCACAATAACCAACTGGTAATTTAACTCGCTGTAATCCTTTAATAATTTATAGGCTTTAACCAGGCCTTCTACATTCTTTCTCGGCTCAAGAGTCCCGACATAAAGAATAAACGGAGAGTTTATTTTAAACCTTTCCTTTAATTCTTGCTTGGCGATTTCGGAAATATCCGGCATTAAGAACAAATCCTCGTTAACTCCCGGATAAACCAGCCTGACCTTATCCGGGCTGACCTGATAAAACTTCAATAGGTCATTTTTTGTAGCCAACGAAGAAACGATAATTTTATCAGCCCTGGTAAGAGCCGGGACCAGTTTAAGCTCGACCTCTCTAACGGTTTGAGCCGTATGCCCGGCCGGATAGGCCTTATGAATTACATCCTGGATGACCAAGACTAATTTGGTATTCTTAGGCAGAGTGAGATCATAACTGGATGTGTGAAAGATATCCAGGCCTTTTAAAATAAAAGCCGGATCTAATTTAAAACGGTTTATTATATGCTTAAAATTATTTCCCGGAAGCTCCGGTAATTTTTTATTCCGATTAAATAAAGCGATCTCGCTATAAAGATAATACTGGTTAAGCTTATCCGCCAGGCCCAGGTAATATATAAGATTGGCCGTATAATAACCAATCCCGGTCCTTCTTTTTAATGTCGAACGTATATCTATACCTATCTTCATCTATACCTCTGAACAATCGCCCAGAGATATAACTTAATATATTTAGGCAAAAGTTTGAATATTTTAAAATTAGATTGGCCCTTGGCCCTTTCCTTCCAGGAAGTAGGCACCTCCGTCATTTTAAACCCCTGGAAATAACCTTTAAGCGGGATCTCCATCGATATTTCAAATCCGGAGGATTTTATATCAATCGACTCGATTACTTTCTTACGGTACATTTTAAAAGCATTGGCAATATCATGTGTGGGCAGGCCCAGCAGGTAATGTATTGACCATCCGGCAAAATAGGATAAAACTCCTTTTATTTTCGAGCCGCCAATGCGTCTGCCGCCTATTATATAACGCGAGCCGCAGACAATATCAAAACCCTGATTTATCTTATCGATCATTTTTGGTATTGTTGAGAGGTCGTCGCACAAATCACCCATTATGGGTATTACTGCCTCAGCGTCAAAATTTTTTAACCCGGTTATCAAAGCATTGGCAAAACCAATATCCAGCTTATTATCCACTAACCTAAGATTAGAATATTTAGAACACAATTTGCCCACTATCTCAGCGGTCCTGTCCAAAGAATGGTCGTTTACCACTATTAATTCATAGTCGATATCAGCCAAAGAATCCTCAATCCTGGTGATAGTCTCCAGGATATTCTCTGCTTCATTATGCGCCGGAACTATTATTGCTAACTTCACGGTTCAGTATATAGTAGATAGTAGTTAGGTTTTAGGGTTGATGGAAGAAATCAAGCCATTAAGCATCTTCCCAACTTCTTCAACCATGTTTAAAATTAAATCTGTTTTATCTGAATATTCCAAATCTTTTATTAATATTAGATAATACTCTAACTCGCTTAAAGAACTCTGGGATATATTATAAAAACATATTTTATCCCTAATCCCCCTCCTTTTAAATCCTTCTGCTATATTTGCAGGAACAGATACAGATGCCCTTCTCATTTGAGATACAAGACCAAATTTTTCATCTTTAGGTAAATTTTTGGTAATTTTATATACTTCTAATGTTAACTCATGACTTTTCTTCCAAACATTCAAATCTCTAAAACTTTCTATCTTTGCCATTTTTTTTCCTACATACTACTTGCTATCTTTATCATTTTTTTCCTACATACTACCTACAACCTACTACCTACTATCTTATAGATATGGATAGTTTCATTATCAAACACCGGCTGAAATCTTTCCGGATGTTCTTTGGCCCAGGCATCCTCCGGCGGGAACATCAGCTCTTCAGTCTGATGCAAAGAATAACAAAATAGATAATTGGTATTTCGCCTTAAAAGATTATTCAGCCAGATACTATAATCAGCCCCAAAGCGGTAATTTCCTTTTTCTTCCAGATTCTTCTGCAGGCTGATAAAATCCCTGCCCCAGCTATAACGGCTGTTAGGAAAATAATGCAGCTTCGCGGGGTCAATCCGGTTTACCGAAACATAATAAACATTATTCTTGAATTTTGTGCCGTATAACGGAAACGGAACCGGCCTGCCGGTATAAGCGATATTATCCTTTTTGGTATTATTATTTAACCATTCCCAGGAGCGGGTAGCATCCGGCCAAAAACCCGAATACTTCTCCATTAATACATACCTGGGAAACTCATTTTTTAAGTAATCCCTCTCCGGAAAACCCAGTAAAATAACCGAAAGAATAACCACAGTAATAACAAATCCCGGCTTAGCCTTGAATCTTATTTTGCTTGATAATTTTATTATTAGGAAGAAAAATAAAAAAGTCAAACCGGTTGAAACAAACAACTCGTTTTTTTTAGCCAGTTCAGCCATAGAAGTTATAACACAGAATACCGTCAGGATATTCACCCAGCGCTTAGGCATGTCAATAGCCTGGAAGATATAAAAACCGAGTATCATCCCTATGCCAAAAAAACCGTATAAATATCTTAAATTCGCCAAAGGTATTACGTAACGGTAAACCAGGTATAGCAATACCGGAAGGAGCATAAAATATACCAAGTTTAGATTGAGGCTTTTTCTTTTCTTTATCCAGGCAACCGGCAAAGCCAGGAAAATCGCGGGAAGAATAATCAATACAGTCTGGCTGCCTAAACCTTCATGGAACAGGTCTTTGAATAAACTATAATCCTGGCTGACAAAATGAGCCCGGTAAGTAGGCATATCCATAACCCCTTTTAAAACTGTATTCCCGAAAATTTTAAAATCTAAAGGGAACAAAGGATTTCCGGTTTGAATAAAATTCCTCAGGTAACTAAAGCCGCCCAAAGCTATGACTGAAATAATAAAAACAGGGATGAATCTGCCAACCTTATGGATATTTTTTAAACAGAAATATAAAAACGGCGCGAGCAGTAAAATACTAAAAGGTAACGCTGTAGTCTTTACGCCGATAAATAAGCCTAAAGATAAAGAAAACATCAGCAGGTCCCGGAATAACAACCTCCTCTTAAAAGAAAAAAGATAATTTAAACAAACTAAAAGCAAAGACCCTACCAGGACATCCACATAAGCAACCTGCAGCTGTTTAAATAAATTGGGGATGAGGACAAATAAACCGGCGGCATAAAAAGACAGTTCTTTTTTTAGGCTAAGTTTGCGTGAAATATTATATACCGATAAAAATCCAAGAATGAAAAACGGAAGCTGGCCCAGGTCAGCCATAAACACGCTGCGAAAAGGAAATATCAGCCAAAGATACCAGAGGCTGCCGTTTATAGGATAGTATGTGGGGCTGGGGTCGTCATTTATGGTAATCGGAGTATCCAGATTCGCGTGCTTTAGCCATTCTACCGGGAATGTAAAATGATAATTCAGGTTATCCCAGCCAAAAGGTGGATTTGCCAAGTTTATGATAACCTTGACTATTCCAAACGCAAATATGCAGGATACTATAAATAAAACTGTCTTATTAGATAAAACCTTAGAAAACCCCTCTTTTATACCCGAAAATTTAAAACAAGATCTTTTATCCCTGCTGAAATAAAAAACTATCGAAAGAATGATTAGATTAAGCAGGACAACATTCGTAAGGGTAAGCGCGCCAAAAATACCCAAAGTTATCTCTGAAAGAATAATCTGAGAAAAATAAAGCAAAAAAAAGGCTAATAGAGAATCTATCAGGTCCGTAAAACAAAAAAGCCTATAAACCAACAGGTACGCGCTTAAACCAACAGCCAGGTTCATTAAAAAGAATGTAATCATGTGCTATTTTCCGCAGACTGCTATAAAATCCAGGGTTTTATCAATATTATCTCTTACTACTGCAAAATTACTATAGTCTATTCGGCTGTAAAATTTATTTACCGGATTGATTTTATCCGGAAAAAAATTGAATATGCCTATTTTCTTAAGCCGGCGGAAAAAATTTAACCTCTGGCTTCTTTTTAAGCCAAACATTTCAATCTTGTTAAAATGCCTGCCCAATAACTCCCTGAATTCCCGGATCAAATACTCTTTCACGTGAAATTTATTAACCGGATCAGGGCTATTTGGGGACATATCCAATTTATTAGGGGTTGAGCAGATAAAAATACCGTCATTATTTAATAAAGCGGGTATCGCCGCAAGAAACGCATCCGGATCATTAATATGCTCAATAACCTGGAAACAACAGATCATGTCGAATTTATCGCCCAAAGAATTTAAGTCTTTTACATCCAGACAAATAAATCGCAGATTATCTTTGGCGTATTTTTCCCGGGCATATTTGATAACTTCCTGGTTATAATCTATGGCGGTAATCTTTTGAGCGGCTTCAGCCAGATAATGGCTGCCATAACCTTCTCCGCAGCCTATTTCAAGGACTGTCTTGCCTAGCGCATAATCCCTGGCAAACCTATACGCCCAAAGATGCCGCGTAATCATTAACGGCGTCTCTTTTTCTAATAGGATTCTTTCTCCGGAATTAACTACCATTATTTTATCTCTACTAATTTAGCGTTGATCAAAAAACCGCTGGCAATAACCTTGATCAACAGAGGCACATTCTCCCTGCCTTTCAAGAACAATATACTGATCCTGGATTTATGATAAGGGTTCTTATCCCGCCTTCTGATCTCGGCATTGACCAAGGCAGTCTTATAAATAACCTTGCTTAAACTGGTCTCGCTTACGGAAGCCGTCCCCTTGATCATATAATTCTTCTGATTAGTATTCAGGCTAAGGTCGAAATCTTTAACTTTATCAAAATCCATATGCCGGAATTTATATATTAACGATAGCGGATCCTGGGTATTTGGCATGATCTGCCGCTTGACTCCCAATAAAGCCATTACATTTCCGTCCTGATCGTAAAAAACCTCTTTGTTGATATCCGGCTTGCCTGAAAACTTCACCTTCTGCTTAAATAACCTGGGATTAAAGCTGACGGTATCAATATATGAATCCAATACCGCGAAACCGCTAAAAAACTTAGAAAATATTTTTAAGGACCTGGCTTCAGCTCTCAAATGATATACTGGCTGTGCCTGGTAATCTTCTTTATTTGCTGAATATAACACAGCTTCGCCTACCGGCAAAATCCCCAGCAGATATACCCGGTATTTAAGATCCCCGGTTGGGCTTGCGCCTTTTTTGGCCAGAATGGCTAAGGCCGAATCCGGCCTGGCATTAAAATAGCTTATAATAAATAAACATAAGAATATAGCCGCAACAACAATTAAAACTTTCTTCATTTATTCCCCCGATTAAAACAGCGTGTAGATAAAAGGCGCTACAGCCGAAGATTGGGCAAAAAAGATCAGTAAGCCCAATAATAAAAGCATTACGATAATAGGCGTAAGCCACCAGCGTTTGCGCACCCTTAAAAACATCCAAAATTCCTTAACAATACTCAATTTCCCCATTTTCCCCTCCTAAACAGGACCAGGTCCCTTCGTTATAAATAATTGCGGTATATGTTAGTTACATTAAGCCACATTTAACTTTTACTATTTATTTTATTCAATGAGACTCAAAACTGACTCATCAGAACATATTGGATCATATAAAGTTAGATCAAAGGGACCTGGTCCTTCTGTATAAAAGAACTGTCCCGTTATCCATTTAAAATTGATGTTCGTAATCCATCGGGTTAAACTTTTTAACCTCTCTTTTTTTCCAATAAGATTCTTTATTCTTCTCAATTTTTCTATCTAACAAATCCTTTCCAAATAACTTCATCACCAGGCCAATAGGCGTAAAAACCAGGTAGAACATTAAAGCCAGGATTATCCTGGTATTGATCCATCCCAGAACAAAAGCCAGCTTCATCCAAATTATATACACCTGCTTTAATGAGCCCGGGATAGCAACCCCTAAAACCAGGAATAATGAACCTATTCCGTAAAACCAGATATAAACCGGTTTCTGCTTAAACAGTAAAATAGTCCCGATAATAACCAAAGCCACAAACATGGTTATCCCATACTTTCTAAGCGACCTTTCATCTGTCTTCAAGTTTTCCATTATAGCATCCTCAACTTGGGGACGGTTCTCAACTTAATCTTAAAGTGTCCCCTAAAAGGGGACACTTTAGCTTTGATTTCAGAACCGTCCCCGTTCGTTTTAATCAAGCTCAAACTCTTTTTTCCACTCAGTATCCCTCTCGATGGCCTTCTGCTCTTTCTTATCCAGCAAGAAGCTTCCCATTACCAGATAATCCATTTCAGTACGCCTAAAACACTTAAAAGCATCTTCAGGAGAACAGACTAAAGGTTCTCCCCGGACATTAAAAGAAGTGTTGATTATAACCGGGCATCCGGTGCTTTTAAAAAACTCATTTATCATATCATAATATAGCGGATTATCCTCTCTTTTTACGGTCTGGATCCGGGCTGAATAATCAACATGGGTAACCGCCGGGATCTGCGAACGCTTTACTTTTAATTTATCAAAACCTGATAAACTATTACCCAAATTATCGCTACCTACCTTCTTATCCTCTCTTACCGGAGCCACTACCAACATATAGGGGCTTTCTTTAACCATATCAAACCAATTAGCAACTTCTTCCTTTAAAACCGAAGGAGCAAAGGGCCTAAACGATTCTCTATATTTAATTTTTAAATTCATTTTAGATTGCATCTCAGGGCTGCGGGCATCACCGATGATACTCCTGGCGCCTAAAGCCCTGGGCCCAAATTCCATCCTCCCTTCAAACCACCCGATAACATTACCCTTAGCAATCAGATCAGCAACAGTTTTCGGAAGATCTATATATGAAATTATTTTATACGCGGCATTCTCTTTTTTCAAAAAAACTTCTATCTGATCATCCTTAAACTCCGGGCCGATCAAAGAAGCTTTCTGCAAATCATTTACTCCATCAGTATGCCGCTTATTCCCCAGATATTTATACCAACCTAAAAGCGCGGCGCCTAACGCTGCTCCGGCATCGCCTGAAGCCGGCTGAACCCAGACCTCTTTAAAAGGCCCTTCTCTTAATATCTTACCGTTACCTACACAGTTTAAGGCTACACCGCCAGCCAAACACAATTTATCCTTTCCGGTGATTTTATGAACATGCCTGGCCATACGCAGCATAATCTCTTCGGTAATTTCCTGAATGGAGGCGGCGGCATCCATATCTTTCTGAGTAATCCTGCTTTCGGGTTTTCTGGGAAGCCCACCGAATAACTTTTCAAACTTCCAATTAGTCATCCGCAGGCCATTCGCGTATCCGAAATAACGCATATTCATTTTAAAAGAACCGTCTTCTTTTAAATCAATTAATTCTTTAAGGATCAAATCAGCGTATTTCGGCTCTCCGTAAGGCGCCAGGCCCATTAATTTATACTCTCCGGAATTAACCCTAAACCCGGCATAATAAGTAAATGCCGAATATAATAACCCTAAGGAATGGGGAAATCTTAAGGTATAAAGTATCTCAATATCATTATCTTTTCCAACTCCGAAACTGGCAGTATCCCATTCGCCAACGCCATCTATAGTCAGAAATGCAGCATCCTGATACGGCGAAGGATAAAACGCGCTGGCAGCGTGAGATTCATGGTGTTCAGTAAAAAGAACCTTACCATTGTAACCCAATTCCTGACGGATTAAATCCGGAATCCATAGCTTTTGTTTTAGCCATAACGGAATTGCCTGGATAAATTGTTTTATTCCGGAAGGGGCATATGACAGATAGGTTTCCAATATCCTCTCAAACTTAATAAAAGGCTTATCATAAAAAACCACTAAATCTACATCTTTAGCGCTGATTCCCGAGCTTTTAAAACACCAATCCGCGGCATTCCTGGGAAAGTTAAAATCGTGTTTCTTACGGGTAAAGCGCTCTTCCTGGGCCGCGCTAATGATCTCCCCGTCCCGGATCAATGCCGCCGCGCTGTCGTGGTAAAAACAAGATATGCCTAAGATATACATATATTAACCTATTTCTATATTTCCAATTTCTAAAACTTTACATAAACGGCTAAGGGTATCCAGGGTAATATTCTTCTTCCCCTCTTCAATCTCTGAGACATCCGGCTGCTTCATCCCTACCCTTAAAGCCAATTCCTTTTGACTGAAATTCCGATTAATTCTTTCCCGTTTAATCATCTCTCCGATTTTTTTTGAAATACTCGAATTATCATAGTTTTTTGTTTCTTTTATACTATATTCTTTAATGAGCTGCTCATAAATCGCTTCCCACCAATCGCGGAAATCAGAAGGCCCGCCAACCTTGACCCAATAAGAACGCAACCTAGGCCACATATCAATAAAATCTTTTTTCGATATAACCGAAAACAAATCCTTAGGCTTGTCACAGCGCGAAAGAAGGCTAAACATCCTACTTAAATATTTAGGATGGCCAGGATTATTAAGTATTTTAACAGCCTCCTTTAGCGCAACGTCATTTAAATCCCAGAAATATTTGGTAATATTCATCTTCATTCCAGCACCTGTTCTATGAATTTCTTGATTTCGCCGTCCAAATAAGTAATCATATCCTTACTGTTAAAATTCTTATCATATATATCCATATCCAATAATGCTAATTTAGTATCCTGGCGAGAGTAGGTTTGATACCAGTGGATCATTCCTCTTTGCATATGAGATGGCTGCCTACGTAAAAATATATGCAAAGCGCAAATATTTTTCGAAAGTATGTAGATATCAAATATATCCCTGGCCTCCCTGCGCCCTTCGGTAAAATCTCTACCGATAGAGTCTTTTTCTAACCCGGCCCCTGTGATAGCGGATATCTTTTGCAGATAAATATTCTCAACGCTATACACCCTAATGCCATTTACTATATTGATCCGCGGAGAAGAAAATAAAACATCTTCTACAAAATCAATCTTAAGCGGCCTTTTAGAAGTTTTCACAGGCATATTATAAAACCTTACCCGCGCCTTCCGGCTGGCAACAAATTCACCCTCAAGCTTTATTTTGACCTTCAGAGATTTTGCAAGATCAGAAATGATTTCATCTATCTCTTTCAAAGCATAAACCGGATAAAAAAAGTCCAAATCAGCGGAAAACCGATGATGCAGATAAAATAATTCTAGAGCCGTTCCTCCGGCCAACGCAAAATTCCACCGTTTTTTCGATAATTCTTTTAAAACTTTTTCCTGGGCCTTTCTAATCTGGACATCCATTCTTCTATCCTCTTATATAGTATATAATCTATATCTAATATAGAATATAACCTATAAAACAAGTTTTGTCAAGCAAAAAATGCCAACTGGCGATTATTTTTTGCTTGGTGCCGCAAAGGCTTTTGCGGCGCAAGTACCTCAATATCTGCCGGCTGGCGATTATTTTTTGCTTGGTGCCGCAAAGGCTTTTGCGGCGCAAGACATCATACAACCGGTCCTCATTCCTTTGGTTTTAGCGGCTCTGCCACTACCTCATAAACATCAATCGGCCCGGTTTTTTGAATACACATCTCGTCTTCTTTTGGGCATTGCTCTGCAGGAAAACTCTTAATCAGCTTCAGCCCGTGATTTTTATTAATTTTTGACAATTCCTCTTTAAGCTCGATTAACTCCGTATTAAGGTATCTATCCTGATGAACTAACACATACCTGACTCCCAGCCATTTCAAGATCCCCGCAGTACGCAGATCAGATAGCTGGATCGCCTCCTGGATCACTTTATTGGCATAGGTCCCTCTAATAGATCCATTTATCATCTTCTTATTATGGCGGACCTGGTAATATTTATAGAATTCATTCTGATCCCTGGCATCTAACGGGTATTCGGCGATAACAATGCCGGCAGGCTCTTCTCTTAACCAGTTATACGCCGCAGGAAACTTAGACACCTCTATTACCTTAAACGGAGGGTAATTCCAGAATTCAAATAATACCAGGGCACACAATAAAATAAACATGCCAGCTTTAGCTGTTCTATTTTTGCGCTTTTCCAAAACAAATTTTAGCCCAAACCCGGCCAATACAGCTATGGCCAGCATCAAAACTATCCCGAACCGGCAATATGCCCTATACATCGGTAAAATCTTATACATAAAAAACGACGGTAAATAGATCTTAAAACCGAATAAATTCCACCATGGAGGCTGAGAGAACAACCAGGTAGTAATCGCCAAAAATACAAAGAACCCAATATAAAAATCCATAGGGACTGTCCCCGCTTTTGGGGGACTGTCCCTGAGGTTTATTTCCAATTTTACTGTCCCCGCTCTTTGGGGACTGTCCCTAAGATTTATTTCCTCTTTAACTGCCCCCGCTTTCTGGGGACTATCCCTGAGTTTTTTGCCTTTCCTCCATCTTCTAAAAGCCACAAATGCCAATATCAGCGGCACCCAGCCTAAATAAAGGGTATGCTCGGTAAAGCTGACCCCGTAAGCCTGGGTCCCGACATATTGTTCGGTAAATTTGCCAAATAGGGGATGCGCGGTGGAAGGGAGCAAATAACTCAAGGGCTTTGCCGACTGTTCAAATAGATCTTCAAAAGGCCGATGATAAGCATTTATTGCCTGGGCCTGCGTAGATGAGGATAATTTAAAAACATTTTTTATTATCGGAAAGAATTGGGGCATTAAAATAACAAAGGCCAGGGCTGATAATACTACTATCTTCTTTAAATAAACCCAATCATCCCTGAATAATAGCCTGTTCCGGAATAACTTTATTCTCCATTTATAAATAAGAGTATATATTATAAGCAGAGATACTGTTACCGCTGTAAAATACATTACAGAAAAATCAAAAGACAAGGCGAGTAATAGACTTATTAAAAATAAGATCTTCACCCGGAGCGTACCGGCCTCTCTTAAACTAATTGCCGCGAATAAGGCTAAGGGTATCCACTGATTATAGGTCAACCCCAAATGCTGCCACCCCCTGACAAACTGATAAGGGCAAAATGCAAAGATTACGCCGCTGAAAATAGCGCTAAATCTATTTTTGGTAAGCTTAAATACCAATAAATAAGTAAATACGGCGGATAAAAATAAATTTGTCAGAACCTGAAGATTGTATGTCAGGACCGGGGTTGTAATAATGCTCAAGACATAAGTAATTCCTATCCAGAGAAAAGAGAAAAATGCCGAGACATATAGATCATAACCAAAAGGATAAGCGATAAAATCACTATGTTTAAAACCCAGCCCGTTATCAAAGCTATTGCTTATCCGCCAGCTGTCCCAGAGCGCGCCATAAGGCTCATCGGTTGAGAAAAATCCCGGAATGTGAGTGCCTATTTTTAAAATCAGCGGGAAGGTAGTTAAACAAACTAAGAACGCGAACAAGATTATTATAAATGTGCCTCTTCTCATCTGTTTAATCCTTGGTCTCCAGCATTCTTATCAGTTTTGCCGGAGCTCCCGCAATCACCGAGTTAGCGGGAAAGGACCGGGTAACCACGCTGTTAGCGCCAACCACGCAATGCCGGCCTAATCTTACCCCCTTTAATATAAAACTATGGGCGCCGATAAAACACTCATCCTCAATAGCAACTTCTTCTGCATTAGTCAATCCGCTATCCACTGGGGCTAAATTAAGGTCTGAAACATCATGGTCATGGTCTAAAACAGAGACATTATACGAAAATAAACACTTCCTGCCGATCTTGATCCCTTTTAAACAGGATAAGGTAACACTGCGCCCGATACTGGAGCTATCCCCAATTATTATTTTAGAATCCGGATCATCCCCATTAATCCCGATCCAGGCATTCCTGCCTATTTTCACATCATCTCCCAGAATAACCCCTTTTAACCGTACCGCCAGGCAATCATAACCGGGAGCAATAAAACTATTATTCCCGAACTTCATCCCCTTTAACCTAGCCGGCAGAGAGATTAAATAACCTAAGGCCAAATATAATATCTTCATTTTCTAACCTCCTTGACGCTAAATAATTCAAACGCAGACTGGGGAACGAAATAAACAAACGCCTGGCTTAAACAAGAGATAATAAACCAGAAAAACTTAGGGTGAAAACGCATGGATACCAACAAGTCATCTCCCATTGTATCAGCGTCAACTTCCTTTCTCAATATTTTTAAACCGGCAAGGCCGCGGCATTTAAAACCCAACTTTATCATTTTTTTAAATCTCCATCCTGATAAATGAGCCTGCAGGTAATTATTATCCAGGGAACCCTGCCTTAGAAAACCGTTAGGAGAAGATACTATTACCTTCTTCCTGGCCCATTTTTCAGCTTTATTTAATACGGCTTTAGCAATTTCTTCCGGGAGGTGTTCCAAAACCTCAAGCATCAACACAGCGTCAAAACTATTTTCCGGGAAATCAATATCCTCGATTCTTTCATTCCGGTATTCGGTGTGTATATTTTTTTTACTGGTTTCTTCAAAATAAGGAAGATGCGCTTCCACGCCCAGGCTGTATTCGATATTCCTACAGTATTCTACCGGCGATGACGGTCCGCAGCCTAAATCCAGGACCGATCGGCAACCCTTAAGCTCTTTCTTAAGGCAATATACCAGGGTAGGAAAAATCCTGGATAAAACCGGATTATGATAAAACAAAGAAATTATATTTGCCATTATTTATATTTCGATCGCGATTTTCTTAAGCCCGGATGAAAGAATATGCTTTTTAAAATTGTCCGCCATCCATCTTAACAACCTGGCAGGAACAAGTACGGTTAAGCCTGAGATAAGCCAGAACCTGAGATTCAAAAGGTTAGCCGGCCTTAATTTAATCATAACCCCGATCTCCCTTATTAAATTCCGGAAGCTGCTGGATGTTTTTAACTGTACCAATCCTTCGTAATGAGTTGCCATCTGGGACTTAACCGCTTCCCTTGGAATCCGATATTTATCCTCCGGATAAACATTATCCAGCATCCTTATCCAGCTTTGAGTGGGCGAAATCTCGTAAATACTGGTTTTAAATCTGGTTTGGCTACTGGCTATCCTCACCCCAACTGTATAGTCTTTTAAAAACATTATTTTTTTGGTCCGGGCGATGGAGGCAAAAGGATATATATGCGATGGGAATATCTCTTCGTTAAAATCTATCTCAATATATTTCTGCCGATAAGCCAGTCCCGAAAGCTGGCCCAAAGATTCAAATATCTTACGGACCGTTTTTCCGCCGTCAAATATAGAAACAACCTCGTCCCTTTCCTGATTAAGAGGGGTAACTGCCCTGACTGGTTTACGAAAATCATGGTCAAACCAATAATAAGGCCGGGTCAGGGCGCCAATTTCTTCATCTTTGATAAAAGTGTTGTATGTTTTTAAAAGAGCGTCTTTTAAAAGTATATCGTCCTGGCCCATAAGAAATAAAATATCCGCATCCTTAACCAGTTTTCGGATAATTTTTAAATTATTGCCGTACCCAACATTTTTTTCATTCTTAAAAACTCTGATCCTTTTATCTTTCAATCCCTCAACTATCTCAATTGTATTATCCGTAGAATTATCATCGGAAATAATAACCTCGTAATCCTGAAAGCCCTGCCTTAAAATACTCCCTAAGGTCTCCCCGATCCAGGACGCTCCATTATAAGCCGGTATCGCGATATTTAATTTCAAATTACTCATCAGTTTAGTTCCCTGATTATCCCCTTTAATTCCAGGGCAATATTATCCCAATCATAGCCTTTTGCTTGGACGTAAGCCTCCCTGGCTAATTTATCCCGCTCTGCGTCATTATTAAGGAGGAATAAAGTTTCTTTAGCAAATAGTTCAATATCCTTTAAAGGCACCGGGATAAACCCTTTCTTATGTACCGCCCCGAAAATATCCAGCTTATACGCCACTACTGCGAGCTTACAGGCCATACCTTCGGCAACTGAAATCCCCCAGCCATTCTCATGGTCGGTAAATAAATACACCCTGGATTTTTTTAAAGCTAAATATAAATCGCTTAAAGATTCTATGTAACCTAAATAATCAACGTTATCTTTTAAATTATAACCCTGGATCTCCTTATTTAGATCAGCGATCGCCTCAGGAGACCCTCCGCCGATTATTGCCAGCCTGGCATTTTTTTTATTTTTAACCACTATATCCCATATTTTGATCAGGTCATATATACCTTTTTGCGGAGATATCCGGCCAAAAAATACCCCATCATATACCTTTTCGCTGCAATCAGGAATTTTATCTATATATTTAAAATCTATGCCTGCACCGGAAACCTTGATCTTCTTTTGCGGAAAATTTAAAGCTATCAGTTCCGCTGACAGGGCATCGTTCAAAGAAAGAACGACATCTGAAAAGTGCTTTATCAGAAAAAAGCTAAATCTTTGGGCAAGAAAAGAAAGGATATTGAATAATAAAACCCCCTCTCTTTTGCCTGGCGCAGGTATAACATGGTAGATCCGCGAGATCCACTTAACACGCTTATTGAATAACTTAACGAACGCGGATGGAATAGTATCGCAGATAAAATCGCTGGAAGAATATACGACTGTTCCAGGATTAAAATCGACCTTCCTAAATAACAATAAAGTTTCTAATGCCCGCAGAACATAAACCAGCGGTATCATAGCCAAAGATAAATATTTCTCAAAAAAATACCCGGATAAACAAATATATTTGACTTTGGCCTGACTGAATTCCTGCCATTGAGAATATCCGGCCACGGAGGTGATCACCGTAATATCAAATTCATTAGAAAATCTCTTGGCCGCTTCCATAAAGATCACGTCTCCGCCGCTCCTGCCCTTTGTATTCCATATGCTATTGGCTAAACATACAATTTTAGTCATAAAAAAAGATTACCTGTTTTTAATTATTTTATGGAACGATGAGATTATAAAATTCAGATCTTCTTTTGTAAGATACTGGTGGCAGCCGATATAAAATCCGTTAAAGCCTATATATTCGGCGTTAGGAAGCCTGCCAAGGTATTTCTTCCTCAGAAAAGAATAGGCAGGCTGCTGGGTAGGTATACATCCGAAAAGCGGGCGGGTCTCTATTCCTCTCTTTTCTAACTCCCGGCGCAGATCAAGCCGGGATATGATACCGGTGCGTTTGATTACAAGCGGATAGGCTAGATAGCTGACATCTTCTGAATAATATGGCAATTGCAGAATATCTGCCAGGCCGGATAAACCGGAATTTAAATATTTAACGTTATAGCTTCTCGCCCGGAAGATCTTATCCGCTTTTTTTAATTGAGTCAGGCCCAAGGCTGCCTGGAATTCCATGATCTTAAAGTTAAACCCAATCAGATCGTGATAAAAACGGGGATCAAAATCATCCTTCCCCTTATAATTATCTAAAACAGGACAGACTCCTTTGGACCTGGTGCAGACATTACACTCGCACATCCTGCCGTGGGCTTTTATCTTCTTGACCAATTTAAAAATATCCTGGTTGTTAGTCGTGATAGCGCCCATTTCCCCAGCCTGGATATTGTGGGCAATGTAAAAAGAAAATATGCCTAATTGCGAAAGAGAACCGGCCGGCTTACCCTTATAAAGACTGCCATGGGCCTGGGCCGCGTCTTCCATAACCACCTGTCCGTATTTAGCAGCCAGCCGGTTTATTCTATCCATATCCGCCGGATACCCCATTAAATGAATAGGCAAAATAATAGATATACCTTTTTCTTTTTTTAAAGCCTTTTCAATATTCTCAGGAGTAATAACTAAAGTCTTTTTATCCACATCCACAAATACCGGCTTAAACCCGCAATGGACTATGGCGTTAACGGTAGCAATAAAAGTCAAGGGACTGGTAATTACCTTAGCCTTATCCTTAATCTTGAATTTATGCTTTAAAGCTAAGAGCCCGGCGATAACAGCCGAGGTCCCGGAATTTAAAGCCACGCAATATTTTGTCTTGGTATAATCAGCCCATTTCTTCTCAAATTCAAAAGTCTTTTGCCCTTCAGACAGCCTTCCGGAGTCAATAACTTCGATCAGCGCCTTTTCTTCTTTTAAGCCAAGCTTGAATTCTCCGACCCTGACTTTTAGCATTAAACCCTTTGCCTCCAATAATCTAAGATATCCCTTAATGTATCCCAGATCGGAATCCGCGGCTTCCATCCGGTTTTTCTTATGAACTTGGAATTATCACCGATTACCGTTAAAACATCGGATCGCCTTAACCTGAGTTTATCCACCTTAATTTTTATTTTTTTATCGCTAAAACTGAGTAAAATATCCAAGATATCCCTTATTTTGTATCCGGTACCCGAACAGATATTATAAACCTCCCCGGGATTGCCTTTAAGTAGAGAAAGCCAATACCCCTTGACCACATCCCTTACATCTGTAAAATCCCTTAACACATCCAGGTTGCCTGAATAAATGAAAGGCGGCTGCTTATCTTTCTCTATAAGGGCTATTTGTTTAGCAAAACTAGAGGCGGCAAAATTATCAGCCAGCCTCGGCCCGATATGATTGAAAGCCCTGGTGCGGACTATGAACATATTAAAGGCTTTATAATACTGAAACCCAAGCATATCCTGGGCAATCTTTCCTACAGCATAAGGGCTCAAAGGCATAAAAATATTGGATTCTTTTAACGGCTTTTTCTTATTTTCCGATCCACCGTATTCTTCAGAACTGCAGGCAATATGGATCCTGGACCCAAGTTCAGCCTTTTTTACCGCCTCCAATATATTCAAAGTCCCGGAAATATTATTTAACAATGAATCCATAGGCTTAGCCCAGGATCCCGCTGGAAAAGATTGACCAGCTAAATGAAAAATAAACTCCGGCCTGACCTTGGCGATAATATTATATACCTTAACGCTATCTCTTAGATCGGCCCTATATAATTTTATCCGGTCCAGGTTCTGGCGTATATTGAGCGTATTGCTGGCTGATAGGTCAACACCGAAAACTCGGACATTCCCCATTCCAAGAAGATAATCAGCCAAGTGGCTTCCGGCAAAACCCGCTATTCCCGTAATTAAAACTTTCATTTTTTAATTAAAAATACCGCTCCAACCGATAATCTTAAAAAAAACATACGTATTGTTAGAAACGGGTGGAAGATTAATTTCAGCCATTTGCCATTTTCTGTAAAGACCCCGAAATAACGATAGCTCAAACCAAACTGCTTCCTTATTACCGGGTCATCCTTACCCCATTTATTGATATACCTCCTAAAATTAGCAGCATAATAACTTTTTTTACTTAAGTATTTTCTTAAGGTAAATACTCCCTCATTATGATTTATAGATGAATTTATAATACCAACCTTACCTGACTCCCTAATCTTTCTATCCAGGTCCCAGTCTTCCGGACCAGTAAGGCTCTCATCGAACCCGCTAATACTTAAAATGTTATCCCTTCGGACAAATCTTACGCAATCAATAACCGTAGCGTTATAGAAACTTCTCTCAAAATTCCTCACCTTTATCCAGAAGCCTTTTCCGACAATCTGCTCCGGTATATATAAAGCAATAAGATTTTCTCTTCTGCACTTATCAACGCATTCACTGATA
Source organism: Candidatus Omnitrophota bacterium (assembly GCA_018825985.1). Taxonomy (GTDB): domain Bacteria; phylum Omnitrophota; class Gorgyraeia; order Gygaellales; family Profunditerraquicolaceae; genus JAHKAP01. The sequence continues at coordinate 3,193 of JAHKAP010000036.1, read as the reverse complement.
ACCATAGGCGACAAGGCCATATCCGCGTCCAAGTATAAGATATACTCACCTATTGCCCGATTAACCCCGAAATTCCTCTGGGCTGAGCGTTCCGGACCATGATCAAATATTTTATCCGTAAAAACTTGGGCGATCTTCCTGGTCTCATCAACCGAATTATTATCAACTATGATCACCTCGATATTTTCTCTGGGGAAAGACTGCGCCTTGATCGAATTTAAACAATCCCGGATATTCGCTGCTTCGTTTTTAGTGGTGATGATTACGGAAACTTCGATCATTTCGATTCAGGCCGTTTGAAACTAAAATAAAAATATATCAATACCGCCAGGGTGATCAAGGTGACAATATTGGCCATTATGATAATCTTATCATCAAGATGGACCCCGTAAGCGATCCATAAACAAACACCCAATGAAAGTTGAAATAAGGTTACCAGGCTAACATCCTTTACTGACCTGGATCTTGCCGCCTTGATTATCTGGGGCAGAAAAGAAAACATGGTTAAAGTTGCTGCGGTTAAACCGACGGTTTTCCAGAACATAGTTTTTTAAAATAAGGCTTGTTTTAATTTCCGCTCGTTCTCATTTATCCAAACCTGGATATCGGAAAGTATCTGCTTAGGATCTTTGCGGGGGGACCAATCCAGGTCCTGAACTGCTCTTTTATTATCGGTTAAATATACCCGGATATCCCCCGGCCGATCACAACTATCTTTACCGATACGGATGTGGTTACCGGTTATCTCTTCGCAAATCCGGGTAGTCTCAAGCAAGGAAAGGCTGACTCTCCTGCCTCCACCGACGTTATATACATTACCGTTAACTTTATTTAAACTAACGGTTTCTTTTTCTATTAATTCAAATAAATCATCTATATGGACCAGGTCCCTTACTTGTAACCCCTTGCCGCCAAAGCCGATATATTTAAGCGGTTTCTTAAAATAATGGGCTAGCATCCATAAAGTAAATACCCCCTGGTCAACCTTACCGAACTGCCAGGGTCCGGCAATAATCCCGCAGCGGTTTATAACACCCTTGATACCATAATTAGTAATATACTCTTGCAAAATAAGCTCAGAAGCTAATTTTGTGGCGCCATAAAGCGTCTTCGGCCCCTCCAAAGTAAAATCAATATCTATACCTTTAGCTGACCAGCCAGAAATAGCTTTATTTTGTTTACCCCATTCAAACCTAGTCCCTGTTTCAATAGTCTTTAGGCCGTTTATCTTACTATAAGGATAAACCCGGCTAGTAGACAGAAAAATAATATCAGCTTTATTCTTACGGCATAATTCCAAGCAATTTATTGTCCCGGTAAGGTTAGTATTGATAATGTAGGCAGGATTATCACCATAACCGGCTAAAACCGACGGCTCGGCAGAACATTCTAATAATAGATCAGTCTTCCGGTTCAAAACCAGATCTTCGGGGCATCTTATATCGCCATGAATAAAATCTATATCGTTTTCTCTAAGCCTGGCTAAATTCAGCTCGCTCCCCCTCCGCTTAAGATTATCCAAACAGGCTATTTTTAAATCAGAATATTTACGCTTAAAAGAAATTGCCAGATTGCTCCCGATAAACCCCGCCCCTCCGGTGACCAAGATATTTTTATACTTCATATTATTCAATTCTCCTTTGACCCAGGGGATTGTCTCCGTTTATCTCGGGGACAGCCTCTGTTTAAAATTTAGATGTTCTTAGGAGACTGTCCCCATGAACAATCCGTGTTTAAAAATGCCCTGAGCGGCAAATCTCCTCAACTATCATATTAATATCATACTTAAAATCCCAGGCCGGATAATGCGACTTAAATTTAGAGACATCAGATATATACCAGATATGGTCGCCGATGCGATTAGCCTCTTTATATTCATAATCGCACTTCTGGCCTATAATCTTCTCTATTTTTTCTATGGCCTCTAACACCGAAATATTGGAATACCTTGAGCCTCCGGCATTATAAACCTCACCTTGTCGCGGTTTCTGATGAAAATGCCAGAACATATTCACCAGGTCAAAACTATGAATGTTATCCCTGACTTGTTTTCCCTTATACCCGAAAATAGTGTATTTCTTACCCGTTGCCACGCATTTAACCAAATAAGCCAAAAAACCATGCAGTTCTGTACCACTATGCGCCGGCCCGGTAAGACAACCCCCTCTAAATATTCCTGTTTTTAAACCAAAGTATTTCCCATATTCCTGAGCCAGGATATCCGCGGCAACTTTTGATGCCCCGAATAAGCTATGTTTGGAATCATCAATACTCATAGATTCGTCTATGCCTTTATAGTAAATATGTTCCTGAGGCAGCTCATATCTTTTCCCTAATTCAACCAAAGGTAATTGATTCGGACGGTCGCCATAGACTTTATTGGTAGAGATAAAAATAAATGTTGCTTCGGGAGCATATTTCCTGAAATTTTCCAGCAAGACTAATGTTCCATTGGCATTTATTGTAAAATCGGTAAAAGGCTCTTTGGCTGCCCAGTCATGGCTGGGCTGAGCAGCTGCATGAATTATAATATCCGGGCTCTCCCGCCTGAATATCTTTTCTATCTTAGGATTATCCCGGATATCCAGACTGTAATGCGAATATTTATCTTTTAACTCTCCTTTTAATTTCTTAACATTCCATTTAGTAGACGCCTCTTTGCCAAAGAAATACTGACGCATATCATTATCAATGCCGATAATCTTATAACCCCGCTCAGAAAAGAATCTGGCTGCTTCTGAACCAATTAACCCGGCTGAGCCTGTAATTAACGCTTTTTTCATTTCTTCAGTATCCTCAGGTCTTCATCAACCATCATTTTAACCAATCTCCTGAATTTTACCTGCGGCTTCCATCCCAGCTTCCTTCTGGCCTTACTATAATCGCCCATCAGCAAGTTTACTTCAGCTGGGCGGTATAACTGTTTATCAACCACCGTAAAATGCTTCCAATTAAGGCCAACGTAACTAAACGCTAGTTGAACGAATTCTTCAACCGAATGCGTTTCTCCCGTAGCAATTACAAAATCTTCGGGATTCTTTTGCTGCAGCATCAACCACATTGCCAAAATGTAGTCTCCGGCAAATCCCCAATCTCTCTTGGCCTGCAGGTTACCCAGCCTGAGATCTTTCTCTAAACCAAACTTTATTTTAGCCACGGTATGGGTGATTTTACGGGTAACAAACTCAAATCC